>CAZLMS010000112.1:0-6513 GCA_964560645.1 uncultured Flavobacteriales bacterium
GCTATAAATCAAACTGTTAATTTGAAAAAAAATAGTCTTAAACCGCAACATTCTTTAAACGCTTTCGTTAAAAAGTTTTCAACAAAGTGTCATTTTGTGTTTTTTTGTGTAAAAAAGTGGTAAAATATTTTTATTTTTACACCCGGAAATAAAATTGAATGCTTTCGATACTTGGAGAATATGATTGTAAGGTAGATGCCAAAGGGCGGTTTATGTTTCCCAATGGTTTGAAAAAACAATTGGGCGATAAGGTCTTGGAGAAAGGATTTGTGGTAAACCGCAATTTACATCAGCCTTGTTTGGTGATATATACTGCCGATGAGTGGGAAAAGTTGAGTAACAAGCTTTCTAAGCTCAACCGGTTGATAAAAAAGAATGATGTGTTTGTGCGGAGAGTGATGGGAGGGGCTACTCCGGTGGAATTAGACGGAAGCGGAAGAATGTTGTTGCCTAAATCATTGATAGATTATGCAGGTATTAGCAAAGAGATAAAGGTAGTAGGTAGTGGAAATGTAATAGAAGTGTGGGATAAATCCAAGCTTGAAGATGTAATGAAGGAAGATGTGTCCGAAAACGAGGCTTTGGCGGAGGAGGTTTTTAAAACCTTAGGTGAAAGTGGAGAATAGCCGGTATCATATACCTGTTCTTTTACATCAGGCAATAAATGCATTAAATGTGAAGCTGGGAGGAGTTTATGCGGATGTAACATTCGGAGGAGGAGGATATAGCAGGGAAATTCTTTCGGGGATTGGTAAAGAAGGGAAATTGATAGTGTTTGACAAAGATGAGGAGGCGTTAAAAAACCCCCCGCATGACGAGCGAGTGTTAAAAGTGCATGCCGATTATAAGTATTTAAAAAACTATTTAAAGTTCTATGGCATAATGGAAATAGACGGGCTTGTGGCGGATTTGGGTGTGTCTTCCTATCAGTTTGACAGTAAGGAGCGGGGATTTATGTTTCGAGAAGATGATGTAGAGCTGGATATGAGAATGGATAAACAGAGTGTGCTTACAGCCAAGCGGGTGTTAAATGAATATGATGTAGAGCAGTTGGCACAAGTGTTTCGAGTTTACGGAGAAATTAAGAATGCTAAAAGTTTAGCGAGAAAGTTGGTAAAGCATCGGGAAGATAGAGTGATTGAAACATCCTCGGATTTGAAAGAGGCATTGGGAGTTAAGATGCACAGCTTAAAGAAACAAAAGCAGTTTTATGCAAAAGTGTTTCAGGCGTTGCGAATAGAGGTGAATCAAGAGTTGGAATCATTAAAAGAAATGCTTTTGCAGGCTGCGGAGGTTTTAAAGCCGGGCGGAAGAATGGTTGTAGTAAGTTATCATTCTTTGGAAGACAGGTTGGTAAAGTATTTTTTTAAGACAGGAAATTTTAAAGGTGAAGAAGTCAAGGATTTTTACGGAAGAACAGTGAGGCCGCTAAAGCCTGTAAACACCAAAGTAATAACACCCGACCAAGAAGAAATTGAAAAAAACCCGAGAGCACGAAGTGCCAAACTTAGAATAGCGGAAAAATTAAGTTAATAAAAATGAATCAATTAAATCAGTTGAAAAAGAAACCGGTTAATTCATCTTCTTCTAAAGATAGAAAAACAAAAGTGTGGATTCAAATATTGAACGGTTCTTTTTTTACTAAAGATATGTTTTTCAAAAACATAAACTTCATTTTGTATCTTACTTTTTTATTGCTCTTATACATAGCTAACGGATATCTGGCCGAAGACAATGTGCGTGATATTGCAAAACTGGAAAAGGAAGTTAATGAACTGCATGCCGAATACATTACTACTAAATCCGAGTTGATGTACACCAGCAAGTATTCCGAAGTAGTGCGAATGGTTAATGAAAAAAATTTGGGTTTAATAGAAACTCACAGACCGCCTTTAAAAATTGAAGAAAATATGCAAGTGGTTCAAAACTATAAATCGGAAACCGAATAATGGCTAAAGTGAGTAAGGAAATACAAGGCAGAGTTTATTTGGTTTTCTTCCTTGTAGCCATTTTGTTTCTTGCGGTATTAAGCAAATTATTCATTATTCAATTTATAGAAGGAGCTTATTGGGAAGAACTGGCTCGTAAAACAACAGTGAGTTATAGAACCATTGATGCTCTTCGGGGAAATATTTATTCCGATGACGGAAGACTGTTAGCGACCTCTATTCCTGTTTACGAAATTCGATGGGATTCAAGAGCTGACGGACTTTCCGATAAAATTTTCAAAAAAGAAGTGGATTCTTTGGCAGTGGCTCTTTCCGGTTTGTTTCAAGACCGTTCAAAGTTTGAATATAAAAAAATGTTGGTTAAAGCTCGTAATTCGGGCAATCGTTATTTACTGATTAAGAGTAACGTAAGCTATACACAACTGAAACAAGTTAAAAAGTTTCCCATTTTCCGTAACGGAAGATATAAAGGCGGGTTAATCATAGTGCAGAAAAACATCCGGAAAAAACCTTTTAAAATACTTGCTTCCAGAACAATAGGTTATGACAAAGATTATTCTAAACCTGTAGGACTTGAAGGGGCTTATCGCAGTTTTTTACGAGGTAACGACGGAAAACAACTCATGAAAAAAATTGCCGGCGGAATTTGGATGCCTTTAGACGACAAAGAAGCCATAGACCCGGAAGACGGCTATGATATTGTGTCAACCATAGATGTAGATATGCAAGATGTAGCGGAACAATCGCTGTTAAAGCAACTTGAAAAACATGAAGCCGACCATGGAACCGTCGTGTTGATGGAAGTGGCTACGGGAGAGGTAAAAGCGATAGCTAATTTAACCAGGAAAGGAGATAAATATGTAGAGAGCTTCAATTATGCCATTGGGGAGAGTACGGAACCCGGCTCTACATTTAAGTTAATGTCGCTAATCGCAGCTATGGAAGACGGGTTGGTAGATATTACCGACAGTGTGGATACGGAAAACGGAACTACGCGTTTTTATGACCGGATAATGAGAGATTCTCACATTGGCGGTTACGGAAAAATTTCCGTTAAGCGGGCTTTTGAAGTGTCTTCCAATGTAGGTGTTTCAAAAGTGATATACAGGAGCTATGGTAAAAACCCTCAGGCTTTTATTGACAGATTATACAAAATGAATTTACATAAAAAGTTGGGAGTGGAAATTGCCGGAGAAGCGCAACCTAAGATAAAAAATACGCGGGATAAAGGCTGGTCGGGAGTTACACTTCCTTGGATGTCTATCGGATACGAAGTTCGTCTTACGCCTTTGCAAATACTTACCTTCTATAATGCAATCGCTAATAATGGAAAGATGGTTAAACCCAAGTTTGTAAAAGAGATACGAAGAAGAGGAGAGACAGTTAAAAAAATTGAAACAGATGTCATAAATCCTTCTGTTTGTTCGCAAACCACTTTACAAAAAGCCAGACTCATGCTTGAAGGCGTGGTGGAAAACGGAACGGCTCGTAACTTAAAAAATCCGTTATATAAAATAGCCGGTAAAACAGGTACTGCCCAGATTGCCGCAAAAACGGGATACAAATCCGGAGACAAAGTAAAATATCAAGCCTCTTTTGTAGGCTATTTTCCCGCCGAAAATCCTAAGTATTCTTGCATAGTTGTGGTAAACTCTCCTTCCAAGGACGTGTATTACGGAAACTTAGTGGCAGGACCTATTTTCAAAGAAATAGCCGATAAAGTTTATTACAGAAGTTTCGATTTGCATAAAGATATCTCTCAAGTTCCTTTAGCGGAAAAAAAATCACTTCCGCCTGCCAAAGACGGTAATAAACATGATTTAATCAAGATATATGAAACCTTACATATTCCCTATGAAAATAAAAACACCTCAACGGAATGGGCGGTAGTGGTAACCGGAGTGGATTCTGCCGAAGTTTTACCTCGAAAAATTAAACCGGGTTTGATGCCTAACGTGGTTGGAATGGGAGCGGAAGATGCGGTTTATATTCTTGAAAATTTAGGGTGTATTGTGGAGATGGAAGGCAAAGGAACGGTCAAAAAACAATCTGTTTTACCCGGAACAAAAATTAAACTTCATCAAAAAGTAAAAATAGAACTGTCTTGAAATTGTTGAAAGACATATTGTATAAGGTTCGAATAGAGAAAGTAATAGGTGCTACCAATATTGCCGTTGAGAGTATTGCTTTCGATTCCCGAAAAGTAGAACGACTGGGCTTATTTGTAGCTATAAAAGGCACAAATACTGACGGACACAAATATATATCCGATGCAGTAGAAAAAGGCGCGGCTGCAATTGTTTGCGAGCAACTTCCTGAAATACTTCATGAAAATGTAACGTACATACAAGTTTCCAACGCTTCCGAAGCGTTAGGATACATCGCAGCCAATTTTTACGATAATCCTTCCGAGAAAATAAAATTGGTAGGAGTTACCGGAACTAACGGGAA
This sequence comes from uncultured Flavobacteriales bacterium, assembly GCA_964560645.1. Classification (GTDB taxonomy): domain Bacteria; phylum Bacteroidota; class Bacteroidia; order Flavobacteriales_G; family NORP312; genus CAZLMS01. The sequence goes on from CAZLMS010000112.1 coordinate 4,401, forward strand.
AACTTCCGTAGTTACATTGCTTCATCAACTGTTTACCCAATTTGGAGAAAAATGCGGCATGCTCTCTACGGTTAAAAACCTCATTAGAAAAAAAGAAATCCCTGCTACACATACCACGCCTGACCCTGTTACAATTAACCGGCTGATGCAACAAATGATAGAAGAGGGCTGTAAATATTGTTTTATGGAAGTGAGTTCTCATGCGCTTCATCAACATAGAGTTACCGGATTGGATTTTGACATCGCTGTTTTTACCAATATTTCTCACGACCACTTGGATTACCATAAAACATTCAAAGACTACCTCTATGCCAAAAAACAATTGTTTGACACGCTGTCTCCTTTTGCACATGCTTTAATCAATGCCGATGATAAAAATGTCGAAATAATAGTTCAAAACACCAAAGCCAAAGTGCATACTTACGGGCTTAAGTCCATGGTGGAATTTAAAGCAAAGATTATTGAAAAAAGTTTTGAAGGTCTGCTTTTACAAATTGATGGTCAGGAAGTTTGGGTTAAACTTACGGGAAGCTTTAATGCATACAATGTTTTGGCGGTATATGCTACGGCACGGCTGTTTAACAAAGAAAAATTTGAAGTTTTAACCAATCTTAGCTTGATTACGCCTCCCGAAGGCAGGTTCCAGTTAATTAAATCAGACTCCGGGGTGATTGGAATTGTGGATTATGCCCATACACCCGATGCGCTTCAGAATGTATTGGATACCATTAATGATATCAGAACCGGAAACGAACAACTGATAACCGTAGTAGGTTGTGGAGGAAACCGCGATAAGGAAAAACGTCCGTTGATGGCAAAAATTGCCGTGGTAAACAGCAGTCAAGTTATTCTCACGTCCGATAATCCCAGAGATGAAGACCCGTACGAGATTTTGGAAGACATGCAAAAAGGCTTGTCGCCGGTAGATATAAAGAAAACATTGGTGATTGAAAACCGGAAAGAAGCCATTAAAACAGCTGCTTCTTTGGCGAAACCCGGCGATGTGATTTTGGTTGCCGGAAAAGGACATGAAAAGTATCAGGAAATTAAAGGTGTAAAGCACCCATTTGATGATTATCAAACCCTTAAAGACTTTTTAGAAAACTAATGTTGTATTATTTGTTTCAATATCTCGACAGTATAGATGTTCCCGGTGCGGGAGTGTTTAAGTATATTTCGTTTCGAGCCGCAATGGCGATTATTACTTCATTGATTATCTCTCTTCTTTTTGGTAAACGGCTTATCAGACTGCTGCATAAAAAACAAGTGGGAGAAACTGTCCGGGATTTAGGTTTGGAGGGACAGCTCGAAAAAGCAGGAACACCCACCATGGGAGGATTGATTATTCTGGCGGCAATTCTTATTCCAACTCTGCTGTTTACTAAACTGCATAATGTGTATGTAATTTTAATGTTGGTAGTTACAATTTGGTTGGGTTTAATCGGATTTTTGGATGATTATATCAAAGTATTTAAGAAAAACAAAGAGGGATTAGCCGGAAAATTCAAAGTAATAGGGCAGGTAGGTGTAGGAATTATTATAGGAACGGTTTTGTATTTCAATTCCGATGTAGTTGTAAAACAAAAAGTGTTTGATGCCAATGCTCCTAAATATGTAACTCAAGTGTACGAGGGAGATTCCGTTTATCAAAAAACGGAGCAATATCGCTGGGTCGAAACAAAATCCACAAAAACCACTATTCCTTTTGTTAAAAATAATGAGTTTGATTATGCGTGGCTTATTCAATGGGCAGGAGAAAATGCCGAAAAGTATGTGTGGCTTATTTTTATCCCCATTGTTATTTTGATAATAACAGCGGTATCCAATGGTGCCAATATCACCGACGGACTTGACGGATTAGCCACGGGAACTTCGGCAATTATAGGAACTACGCTCGGTATTTTGGCATACGTTTCCGGAAACTACGTATTTGCCGATTATCTTAACATCATGTATATTCCTCGTTCAGGGGAGTTGGTAGTATTTATAGCGGCTTTTGTAGGTGCATGCGTGGGTTTTTTGTGGTACAACTCTTATCCGGCTCAAGTTTTTATGGGTGACACCGGAAGCTTGGCTTTAGGAGGTATTATAGCAGCGTTTGCAATTGCTATCA
>CAZLMS010000113.1:0-2919 GCA_964560645.1 uncultured Flavobacteriales bacterium
TCGGAATGACCATAGGTTTGGCTCCCGTAATAGGTATTCCGTTGCCTTTTTTCAGCTATGGAGGCTCTTCCTTATGGGCTTTTACGCTTTTATTATTCACCTTTGTAAAACTCGACTCCGAAAGGATATATGTGTTGAGATGATTAATTGAACCATTTTGTTGTTTTTGGGTTATGATGAGGACATCCGGGCCAACAACAAGGTCTTTTATTCCCTTCTTTACTTTGTTCCACTAACCGGCTAAAACGTTTTTGTTGTGTAACTTCTTTTTTAGCCGATAAAACCCAAAAAATCCATTCATTGCGAGCTATATCGGTTAGTTTATTCCTGTTTTCTGCCAATAACCTGTCAGAAAGAAATACTTCCTTCCAGTTTTCAGGCAACGAGTGGATGTGTCCTTGTTTAATTTCCATATTCGTTTTTATCCTTACTACACCTTAACAAAACCGCCGAAATCAATATAAATACCGCACCGGTTATATATCCGTAAATCACATTGTTTCCTTTACTGAAAAAAGGCAGCGAAAATAACAATATAAACACAAAACGCAATATTACATTGGTTACGTGAAAAATGCTTGAAACCCTACCTATTACATTATTAGGCACGTGATTAAACAAATAACTCACACGCAATATCCGTACTCCCGCATTGCTCAACCCGAGAGCAAGATTAAACAACACAAAAATCCATAACGACTTGCTCATCGCCACCAAAAACAACACCACCGAAAGCATAACCATTAAATTAAAAATAGCATTTCGCTCGTTTTTCGGTTGAATGATTTTATTGACCAACACACCACTTGCCAAAGCTCCCAACGAGTAAATCAAATCTGCCAAAGCAAATGTTTCCGCTCCTCTGTTTAAATGTTTTTCCACATATAACGGCAATAACAAATGAACCTCTACCAATAAAAAAACAAAAACCGAATAGCTGTAAAGCCCGAAACGAAAAATACCGGGATGATGTTTTAAGTATTTTATTCCGTTTTTTAAACGGTTAATTATCGGACTTTTATCTATTTCCAACTGTTGCACGGGTGTGTATTGAATAAATCCTATAATCGCAAATGCCAAAAGGTAAGTAATTCCATCTAAGAGAAACACTTCCGAAAGTGTCCATTTTTCAAAAGTTAAATCCATGTTTTGTAAGCCGAAAAATACAAGCGTTTCCTGATTCACTCCCGTGAGTAAAACCGCCCCCAATGCCCCTGCCGCTATGTTTGCCGCTTGTCCTTGAATTTCAATAAGCGAATTGATTTTCGTGTAGTTTTCTTTTTCCGTAATCTGTTGTCCCAAAGCATATAAGGTTGGATAATGTATTTGATAATTAAACATGGTAAAAGTAAATACCAATGCGGCAAAAAGATAAGCATAAGAGTCTAAATGTTTAGCCAACAAACCGTTAATCATTAAAAACACAAATCCGAAAAACGTAATTACTTGAAATATTTTTTTTCTGTTATATCTGTCTATAAACGTACCCGAATACAAACTCCAAAACACCGACAATAAAGTAACCGAAGCATACAACAAACCAAATTCCGAAGGTTTTTGGATAATATTGACAAAATACCACGGAATAGCCAACATAGTTATGCCCTGCGCACATCCGGAAATAAAATTTGCCACAATCAGTAAGCCGAATGCCGTGCGATTTTTCATAATTTTACAAATATGAAACAAAAGCCCTTCACATTGGCACAAGCTTTGGAAAAAGCCCGGCGATATTGCGTATATCAAGACCGGTGTCAAGCGGAAGTAAGGCGAAAGTTAGCCGATTGGGGATTTACGGGCGATGATGCCGACCAAATTATTGTTCAGCTTATATCAGAGGATTTTATCAATGAAGAACGATTTGCCAAAAGTTTTGCCCGCGGAAAATTTCGCATAAAACATTGGGGGAAAATTAAAATCAAATACGAGCTGCAAAAACGGGAAATATCAGACTATTGCATTCAAAAAGGGCTGGAAGAAATTGACGCCGATGAATATTTTCAAACACTTTGTAAATTGATTGAGAAAGAAAAAGAATACTTAGCCGACTACGAACTTACTCAAAAACTTATCCGCAAACTTTACAACAAGGGTTATGAATACGAGCTAATAAGAAATGCTATTGAGCAAATAAAATAAACCTCACATTAAATCAGCTTTCTTCTTTTATGCCTTTATAAATTCCCAATGCCGCAAAAAACAAAAGAATTAAAGAACCAGCCAGCGAAATTTTTTCGCCTGTGTAATAAGAACGGGGTTCAAATTTAAATTCCACTTTATGCTTTCCCGCAGGTATTACCATGGCTCTCAATACATAATTCACACGAAAATGCGGCACTTGCTTTCCGTCCACATAAGCTTTCCAGCCTTTTTGGTCGTTATAGTAAATTTCGGAAAATACGGTAAACATATCATGCTTGGCTTCAAATTCATAAGTAAGATGATTAGGAGCGTATTCGGTTAATTTAATATATGCCGTACTATCGGGATGATAAACAAATCCTTGTACATATTCTTCAAAGCGTTTATCTACAATGGCAGTTTCGGCAGGATTAAAGTCATTTAACGCCAATAATTCCGAATCTGCATTAGCTACCAGCTTGTATTGTTTCACAAACCATGCATTTCCCAATGCCGCCGGATTTTGTTGAACCACCGGACGCCCGTCTTGTCCTTGCATAATAAAGTATTTAGTGTTGAGCATATTCAACACATTCATGTTTCCTTTTGAAATATGAAAATCAATTAACTCTTGAAATCGTCTGAGTTTAGCCCCGTGGTATCCGCCAATGGAATTGTAAAAATACGGCGAACGTCCGTCAGAAGTAATTCCTACGGTTGTGTTATATACCCTGAAATTTAAGTCTTTGTCTTTCAAAATCATCAAATCGGCATCGGTGGGTTGATAGGGTTCTGAAA
>CAZLMS010000113.1:2929-6505 GCA_964560645.1 uncultured Flavobacteriales bacterium
TTGTTTTTTATCAATCCAGGAAATATATTGTCCTCTCCGGTCTCTTTTATTGTTTAAATAGCGTTTGTCCACCATCCACAAGTCTGCTAAAATCAACACACCCATAATGGCAACAACTGCTTGCTGTTGAATTTTTTTCTTTTCATACATCCATAAAGCGGCAAAAGCCAGCAAAATAAATATCAAACTTCGGATAGCGTCTTTTTGCAACATGCTTTCTCTCACATCTTCCACTTCATTAAAAAATGCTTGTATTTGATTTGACGGAAAGCCCGCTTGTTGCAATTGTTGTTGAATCATTACATCGGAAGAATTATTTACAAAATCGGTAAATAAAGAAGGAAAAATCGCCATCAATAGCGTAATTCCGCCGGTAAGCCCCAGTGCATAATAAACTTGTTTGCGTTTTTGAGTAAGTAGTTCGGGATTTTTCAATATTTCATTAAGCGTAAGTATTGCCAAAAAAGGAATAGTCAATTCTGCTATTACCAAAGTCATGGATACGGCTCTGAATTTGTTATATCCAGGCACATACTCTAAAAAGAAATCTGTTAGCGGCATAAAATTTTTTCCCCACGCCAACATAACGGAAAGCAATGTGGCTATCAAAATTGCCCATTTCAAACGGCTTTCTATCAAAAACAATCCTAACACAAAAAGGAAAAAAACAATAGCTCCCACATATACCGGTCCTGAAGTAAAAGGCTGGTCACCATGATATTGATATACATACGCCATCAATTGGCGGTTTTGAGGAGATACTTTTTTCAACAAATCTTCGTTTGCCGCAATAGGTTCGGAAGCGCCTCCTTTAAAATTAGGAACAAGAAGCGTAAGTGTTTCATCAACACCGTAGCTCCACTGAGTTGCATAATCTTTGTCTAATCCTTCCGTCTGATTTTTTTCCGATACTATAGTCAATTCACTTTTTCCTCTAATAGTTTCTTTGCCATACTCATAGGTTGTCCACAAAGCAGAAATATTAGTGCTTACTGCCAATATCAAAGCTACAGATAAGAATCCTGCTGTTTTTAAAAGATGCGGATAATCTTTGTCTTTTATGGTTTGAATTGTTTGATAGATGACATACACCAACACCAAAATAGCTGTATAATAGGTGATTTGAAGGTGATTGGCTTTGAGTTGTAATGCCAAAAACAGAGCCGTAAGCGCCGCTCCCAGCCAATATTTTTTTCTAAATGCCAGCACCACTCCTCCCAAAATAGGCGGCATATATGCAATGGCATGGGCTTTAGTGTTATGCCCCGCTTCAAGGATAATAATAAAATAGGAAGAAAAAGCAAATGCCACCGCTCCCACCACTGCCAGCTTTGGGTCTATCTTTAAACTTACCAAAAGTATATAAAAACCAAGGCAATACAAAAACATAATATTAACAGGGTGCGGCAATCCCAATTGCAACAACCTGTCTATGTAATACATCAGGTTTCCTTTGTATTTCACGGAAATTTGGTAAGCCGGCATTCCTCCGAACATGCGGTTGGTCCATAAGGCTTCTTCACCTGTTTTTTCCCGCCAATCAATTATTTCTTTAGACATGCCCTTGTAGTTCTTTATATCCGAAGCGTTTAATCTTTTTCCCTGAAAAGCGGGGTAAAAATAAATCGCACTGATTATTAAAAAGATAAGTACGGCTACGATATGCGGAACAAATTTTTTAATCTTTTCCATGAAAAAATGTTTTTTATTCTTTTATTTCCTCAAAATCCACATCTTCGGCATCTATGGATTTATTAGTCGAATCTGCAGGGGTTTTAATCACGGTTACTTTTCCTTCTTCTTGCTTTGAGTGTTCTTCGCCGGTAAAATCAAATCCGTGTTTTTTCATTTGAGATTTTATGAAAAAAGGTAAAATTAAACGCGATAGAAACCTGAAAACAAGGTAAATAATCACGAAATAAAACAAAAATCTGATTATCATTATTCTTTATTATTATCTGCTAAGATACAGATTTCTTTCGGAATATATTTTCCTGAAAAATTTATCATTCAAATTTTCTATAAAATAAATGGCTTCTCCTGTTGATTTCATTTCAGGTCCTAATTCTTTGTTCACATTCGGAAATTTTTCAAACGAAAACACAGGAATTTTAATGGCATATCCTTTTTTGTCGGGCTTAAACTCAAAGTCGGTTACTTTTTTCTCGCCCAACATTATTTTGGTGGCATAATTCACGTATGGTTCTCCGTAGCTTTTGGCAATAAAAGGCACTGTTCTTGACGCTCTCGGGTTGGCTTCTATCACATATACTTTGTCGTCTTTTATAGCAAATTGAATATTGATTAACCCCACCGTATTAAGTGCCACGGCAAGTTTTTTCGTAATGTTTTCTATTTCTTGTAATACTAAATCGCCCAAATTATAGGCAGGTAAAACCGCATAAGAATCGCCCGAATGAATTCCTGCCGGCTCAATGTGTTGCATAATTCCGAGTATATGCACATTTTCTCCATCGCAAATGGCATCGGCTTCGGCTTCTATGGCTCCGCTCAAAAAATGGTCGAGCAAAATTTCGTTATCGGGCATGTGTTTTAAAATTTCCACTACCTGATGTTCCAATTCTTCTTCATTGATAACGATTTTCATGCTTTGTCCACCCAATACGTATGAAGGTCTTACCAAAAGCGGAAATCCTATTTCCTTGCTCATTTCCACTGCTTCTTCGGCAGTTCGCACGCTTCCGTATTTAGGGTAAGGAATATCGAGTGACTTTAACAAATCCGAAAAACGACCTCTGTTTTCTGCCAAATCGAGTGATTCAAAAGATGTTCCGAATATCTTTATTCCGTACCGGTTGAGTTTTTCGGCGAGCTTTAATGCAGTTTGTCCGCCCAATTGAACAATCACTCCTTCAGGTTTTTCATGTTGAATAATATCATAGATATGTTCCCAAAAAACAGGCTCGAAATACAGTTTGTCTGAAATGTTAAAATCCGTAGAAACCGTTTCGGGATTGCAGTTTATCATGATGGTTTCATATCCGCATTCTTTGGCTGCCAAAACACCGTGTACACAGCAATAATCGAACTCTATTCCCTGTCCTATTCTGTTGGGTCCCGAACCTAATATCACCACTTTTTTCTTATTCGACACTTTACTTTCGTTTTCTTCCTCAAAAGTGGAGTAATAATAAGGCGTTTGAGCGGGAAATTCTCCCGCACAGGTATCTACCAATTTATATACCCGTTTGATGCCCATTTCATTGCGCTTCTTATACACTTCGCTCTCCAAACATCTCAACAAATGGGCTATTTGGCGGTCGGCATATCCTTTTTGTTTAGCTATAAAAAGCAATTCTTTGGGAATAGTATCTATGGTATGTTTTTCAATTTCTTTTTCAAGAGCAATCAGTTCTTCTATTTGATACAAAAACCATTTGTCTATACCTGTTAAATCATGGATTTTTTTAATCGGGATTCCTAATTTGATTGCATCATATATATGAAAAAGCCTGTTCCATGAAGGATGTTTTAAACTTTCTATAATTCTGTCTTGGTCTCGCCATTCGCGCCCGTCTGCTCCCAATCCGTTTCGTTTAATTTCAAGCGATTGAC
>CAZLMS010000114.1:0-6422 GCA_964560645.1 uncultured Flavobacteriales bacterium
CTCGAACCCGCGACCCCGACCTTGGCAAGGTCGTGCTCTACCAACTGAGCTATTCTCGCTTAAATAAGAAAGAGCGGACGCAAATTTAATGTTTTTTTTAAAAAATTCACCTTCCTATCAATTTTTTTATCTCATTCAACTTAAATAATGCTTCCACAGGAGTTAAGCTATTGATATCCAAATCTTCCAGTTGTTGTTTTATTTGAGATAAAACAGGGTCGTCCAGTTGAAAAAAACTTAATTGCAGGTTTTCCAGCTTTTCCTGTTTCACTTTAGATTGCGGTGATTGGGTTTCTCTACTTGATTTTTCTTCCAAATCTTTCAATATTTCATTAGCTCTTTTAATAACTTTTTTAGGAATTCCGGCGATTTCGGCCACATGTATTCCGAAACTGTGCTCACTTCCACCGGGAACCAACTTTCTGAGAAACAGAATTTTTCCGTCTATTTCTTTAATTGCCACATTGTAATTCTTAATTCGAGGGAAAATCTCTGCCATATCGTTCAACTCGTGATAATGGGTGGCAAAAAGTGTTTTAGGACGAAATTTATGCTCATGCAAAAACTCGGCAATTGCCCAGGCAATAGAAATACCGTCATACGTACTGGTTCCTCTTCCTATTTCGTCAAGCAGAATTAAACTCCTGTCGGACAAATTATTTAATATACTGGCGGTTTCGTTCATCTCTACCATAAAGGTAGATTCGCCCATCGAAAGGTTATCCGAGGCTCCTACCCTTGTAAAAATTTTATCTACCACGCCGATTTTAGCTTGAGTAGCAGGAACAAAGCATCCTATTTGAGCCATCAAAACTATCAATGCGGTTTGTCGAAGTAAAGCGGATTTTCCTGCCATATTTGGTCCCGTAATAATAATGATTTGTTGTTTCTTGTCGTCCAGATATACATCGTTTGGTATATACGCTTCTCCGGGAGGAAGTTGCTTTTCTATTACGGGATGTCTTCCGCCTATAATATCCAACGTTTTGGAATCTTCTATTATCGGTTTTACGTATGTATTTTGCTGAGAAACAGATGCAAACCCCAATAAACAATCCAATTCTGCCAAGACTTTGGCATTTTGCTGAATAGGCATCGTGAAGTCTGCAATGAAATACATCAAGTCGTTATACAAATCAATTTCGAGTTGCAAAATTTTTTCTTCGGCAGTTAATATTTTGTTTTCCAACTCTTTCAGCTCCGGAGTAATATACCGTTCGGCATTGGTAAGTGTTTGTTTGCGGTGCCACTCCTCCGGGACTTTATTTTTATGAGCATGCGTAACCTCTATGTAATATCCGAACACATTATTAAACCCTATTTTCAAGGACGGAATACCGGTTCTTTCGCTTTCTCGGTCTTTGATTTGTTGTAACAAATCTTTTCCCGAATACAAAACTGTTTGTAGCTCATCCAATTCAGCACTTACTCCTTTTTTGATTACACCTCCTTTAGTTGCCACTGCCGGAGCATCTTCCCTTAAAGTATTTTGTATTTTTTCTATGAGCGTTTCGCAAGGATTTAATATTTCGGCATACGCTTTTATCCGTTCGTTGTCAATTTGTTTCAAATGTTTTTTTATCGGAATAATAGCTTCTAGTCCTTTTCGTAGTTGCAAAACTTCACGAGGTGTAATTTTTTGTACGCCGGCACGGGTTATTAAACGTTCCAAATCTCCTACGTTAGCCAAAGCATTTCTTACCAGTTCGTATGATGCCGGATTTTGAATAAAAAAATCCACCACATCCAACCGTTGTTGAATTCGCTTCGGGTTTTTTAACGGTAATGCCACCCATTTTTTTAATAGCCTGCTGCCCATCGGAGAAAGTGTATGGTCAATAACATCTATAAGAGTGGTGGCGTTTTCGTTAGAAGAATAAATCAACTCTAAATTTCGAACCGTAAATTTATCGAGCCATACATACTCATCATTGTCAATTCTCGAAATTTGAGTAATGTGTGCAGGTTTTTTCCCTTGGTTTTCTTCTACGTAATGCAAAACTGCCCCGGCACATTTTATACCTAATTTCAATTCTTCTATTCCGTATCCTTTTAAAGATTGTGTTTGAAAATGGGTAATGAGTTTTTCATAGGTAAAATCATCGGAAAAAGCCCAATCTTCCAATGTATGAAGGTGAAATTTTTCTCCGAATTTTTCGGAAAATGTTCTTTTTTGATTTCGTTCAATAATAACCTCGCTCGGCTTAAAACTCTGCAAGAGTTTATCTATTTGCTCGATATTTCCTTGTGTTACCAAAAAATCTCCGGTAGAAACATCTATAAAAGCAACACCCGCTTCTTTTTTACTTAGCACAACCGATGCCAGAAAATTATTTTCTTTACTTTCAAGAACTTGAGAATTATATGCCACTCCCGGCGTAACGATTTCGGTTACTCCTCTCTTAACAATTTTTTTGGCTTTACTCGGCTCTTCCAATTGCTCACAAATAGCAACTCGCAAGCCCGCACGTACCAGCTTAGGCAAATACGTATCTAACGAGTGATGCGGAAATCCGGCTAATTCCAATCTGCTGGAACCGTTGTTTCGAGAAGTTAGTACTATGTCTAATATGGAGGCGGCTTTCTTGGCATCTTCACCAAAAGTTTCGTAAAAATCCCCTACTCTGAAAAGCAACAAAGCATCCGGATATTTTGCTTTAATAGCAAAATATTGTTTCATCAAAGGCGTTTGAGACGCAGGTTTTGTATCTTTGGTTTTAACTGCCATTTTAAGCAATAAAAATACAAACTTTTAAGGGATAAATTTCAAGAATTTATGAACAGAAAATTAAAAGTGGAAGAATTGAAGCGGTTAAGTGTGGATGAATTTAAAAAAACAGCAAAAAATCCTGTAACGGTGGTATTGGACAATGTACGCAGTGCGCATAATGTAGGGGCGGTTTTTCGCACGGCAGATGCTTTTTTGATAGAAAAAATTTACTTATGCGGCATTACACCTTGCCCTCCGCAAAAAGAAATTGCTAAAACCGCGTTGGGTGCCACGGAAAGTGTTAGTTGGGAATATCATAAAGATACGGAAGAATGTATCAACATGCTTTTAAAAGAAAATTATTATCCGGTAGCCATAGAGCAGACGTCCGGCTCCATGATGCTGGATGAATATAATATCACAAAAGAAAAATTACCGGTTGCATTAGTATTTGGAAATGAGGTGTTTGGCGTAAATCAAAATGTAATAGACAAATGTATGGAAACCATAGAAATACCACAGTTCGGCACCAAGCACTCGCTTAACATTTCCGTTTCGGCAGGAATCGTGCTTTGGGAGTTTTTTAAAAAATTGAAAAGCTAAAATTTGGCAATTAAATTAACATTCCTACAATTACGGCTGTAAACAAACAAGCCAAAGTTCCTCCGATTAAAGCTCTAAATCCTAATTGCGACAGTGTTCCTTTTCTGCTGGGAATCAATGCCCCTATTCCGCCTATTTGAATACCGATAGACGCAAAATTAGCAAATCCGCATAGCATATAGGTGGACATAATAATAGATTTTTGTTCTTTAAACATCCCGGATTCTTTTAACTCTCCTAAAGACACATACGCTACAAATTCATTTAAAATAGTTTTTTCTCCGAGCAATTGTCCTACCAAAAACATGTCTTCGCTACTTACACCCAAGAGCCAAGCCAACGGTGCAAAAATATATCCGAGAATAAATTGAAAAGTAAGCCCGTCATAGCGCGTATGAGCCTGTATAACTTCATTCAACGAAGTGTAATGTCCGATAATATCTTTAAGAATATAATTGAACATTGCCATGAAAGCAATAAAAACCAGCAACATACCGGCAACATTTACTGCCAATCTTATGCCTTCTCCCGTTCCGTTGGTGATAGCCTCCAAAACATTTGAACCGATTTTTTCACTGCTCACTTCCAACGATTCATCAAACTCCTCTGTTTCGGGAACTAAAATTTTAGCCGCCACCACCGCAGCAGGTGCAGACATTACAGAAGCTGCTAACAAGTGTTTGGCATAAAAAAGTTGTTCTTGCGGGTCGTTGCCTCCCAAAAAGCCGATATATGCTGCCAATACTCCTCCCGCTATAGTTGCCATTCCTCCCGACATTAAACACATCAATTCCGAACGAGTCATTTTAGGCAAATAAGGTTTAATAAGCAAAGGAGCTTCCGTTTGTCCTAAAAAGATATTTCCTGCTGCTGCCAAACTTTCGGCACCTGATAATTTCATTACTTTTTTCATTATCCATGCAAAGGCATATACTACGCGTTGCAATATTCCCAAATAATAAAGAAAAGAGGTGAGTGCCGAGAAGAAAATGATGGTAGGCAAAACCGTAATAACAAAATTAAACAGAGCAGGATCTATTTGATTGGTAGGAAACGACTTAAACAAAAACTCCGTACCTTCTTTGGTAAAAGAAATAACCTTTACGAAAAAACTGCTGCATACCCTAAAAAACGTGGCTACCCAATCTACTTTGAGCACGCCTATGGCAAAAATAAATTGAATGAGAAGACCTTTGATAACCAGCGGCCAAGAAATAGCTTTACGATTTACACTAAAAGCAAAGGCAATGGCAATTAGTACAAGCATGCCTATCATGCCGCGAATAATTCCGGTAAAAGTGATTTCTAACAACATTCCCCTTGAATTTAGGGGGCAAGATAATAAATTTTATTGTTCGCGACTCTTCCTTTTATTGATTTCATCACGAAGGCGAGAGGCTTCTTCGTAATTTTCGTTTTCGATAGCTTCTTGCAATTTTTGCTGAAGTTCTTCTATAGAAAGTTCTGTTTCCGGTTTTTGGGTAATGCTTTCTTCTACATGTAATTCTTCCGGACCGTTTTCCTCTTTTTCTTCAAGTATTATTCCTGCAGAAGAAAGAATGAATTCATACGTATAAATAGGCGCATTAAATTTTAATGCCAGTGCTACCGCATCTGAGGTGCGGGCATCAATTTCTACTTTTTTATCTCCCTGCACGCAAACTAATTTGGAATAGAAAATTCCTTCAACCAAATTGTATATTATCACTTCTTCTATATCTATATCAAAATTTTCGCAAAGTGATTTAAATAAATCGTGTGTAAGCGGTCTGCCGGGCTTCATGTTTTCCAGCTCAATGGCAATAGCTTGAGCTTCAAAGCCTCCAATAATAATAGGCACGCGTCTTTTCCCCTCTTCTTCACCCAAAACAAGGGCATACGCCCCTGTTTGGGTTTGACTGTATGACAATCCAACAATGTTGAGTTTTATTTTTTTCATGTCGGGCATCAGTTTTGTGATGCTTTAAATTTTTTAATGGCTTCGATAAGCTTAGGCACTACTTCAAAAGCGTCTCCTACTATGCAGTAATCTGCGGCTTTGAAAAACGGTGCTTCGGGGTCGGTATTGATTACCACAATGGTTTTACTTTGATTAACTCCCGCCAAGTGTTGAATAGCACCGGAAATTCCAATGGCAATATACAAGTTCGGACGGATGGTTATTCCCGTTTGCCCTACATGTTCATGATGCGGACGCCAGCCCATATCGGCTACAGGACGGGAACAAGCCGTAGCAGCGCCCAACACTTTGGCTAACTCTTCTATCATTCCCCAATTTTCCGGTCCTTTTAATCCTCTTCCACCGCTTACCACTATTTCTGCTTCGGGAAGCGGAATTCCTTCTCCTCCTTTCTTCTTAAATTCTTTCACTTTGTATTTGGTTTCTCCCAAGTCATAGGAAACTTCCGAAACTTCGGCTGTTGCATCACTCCTTTGCACTTGAACCGAATTAGGAAGCAAGCCGATAATTTTTTTATCGGAATTTACTTTCACAAAAGCAAATGCCTTTCCGGAAAACACGGTTTTCTTCACAACAAATCCGTTTGATGTGTCCGGATAATCTACGGCACCTGCCACAAGTCCTGCTTTTAATGCTGCAGATACTCTTGGTGCCACTGTTTTTCCGGTAAAGTCGTATGAGAAAACAATTATATCCCCATTGTGTTCATTAGCTGCATTAACTACCAGCTTTGATAATTTTTGGGAATCAATTATGTCCACTCCTCTGTGAACTATTATTTTATTTGCTCCAAAATTTCCAATACTTTCGGGGTTTTCTATGTTTCCAAAAGTAACCGCAATTACGGAATCTCCGTTTTTTGCAGCAATTTGACTTCCGTAATATACAGCTTCTTGAGAAGCTTTTGTATATGCTCCGTTTTTATTTTCTGCGAATACTATAACTGCCATATTATATAACTTTTGCTTCGTTGTGCAATAAATTTACTAATTCTTCTACATTGTCGGGGTCAATGTATTTACATTCTTTCTTAGCCGGAGGCAACTCGTATGAAACAATTTCGGTAAGTTGTGGCACATCTACAGGCGACACAACTTCCAGCGGTTTAGTTCTGGCTGCCATAATTCCGCGCATGTTGGGAATTCTTTG
>CAZLMS010000115.1:0-6401 GCA_964560645.1 uncultured Flavobacteriales bacterium
ACATATTAGAACTTCTTATGATAAAAGGAGGTTATCTTTTTCTGAGTATTTTATTGTTTGCCATGGGAGGGTCATATATACATTATTTAAATACGCGAAGAGATGCTATAAGAAGTTTTAAGTTGAATAAAGCCAATGAACTATTAAAAATGCAAAAAGAAGAACTTGCCGATAAAAACAAGGAAATAACCGACAGTATCAATTACGCCAAACGCATACAAGAAGCCATGCTTTCTTATCATGAAACATACGAAAAAATTCCCGATAATTTTATATTGTTCATGCCTAAGGATATTGTCTCGGGCGATTTTTATTGGTTTAAAATTTTAGACGGATATTTTTATGCTGCTGTGGCTGATTGTACGGGACATGGAGTTCCCGGCGGATTTATGAGCATGTTATCCATAGCATTATTGAACAATATTGTAGAAAGTAACGAACTTACGGCGTCAGAGAGTCTTAATTTGTTGAGAAAAAGAATTGTAGATAACCTTCATTCGGCAAACGACGGGTTAGATATTTCTTTTTGCAAAATCAATTTAAAAACCAAAGAACTCAATTGGGCGGGAGCAAATATTCCGCTTTATTTAGTGAGGAAACATACTGACTTTAATCAATTTGACGAACATTACGGAAATCTCGGCTTTTTAAAACCCGATAGTGAACCCATTGGAGTGTCCCGAACCATGAAACCGTTTACCGACAGATATATACAACTGCATGAAGAAGACGAGCTTTTCTTGTTCTCCGACGGTTATGCCGACCAATTCGGCGGTCCGAGGCTTAAAAAATTTAAATATCAGAGATTAAAAAAATTGTGCATGGAAGTTTACGACCTGCCTCTTGAATCTCAAAAACAAAAATTACAGCAGGCTTTTATGGAATGGAAGCAAGATTATCCTCAAGTAGATGACGTTTGTATTGTAGGAATAAAATGTCGAAATCTGGATGCTTTTATTTAATTTCATAAAATTGCATTTCCAAAAATAAACACTAATGAAAAAAACAGGAATTTTTATTTTTTTATATGCTTTTTTAATAAGCACTTATGCACAAAAATACAATCCCCTATTACCGCCCAACACCTATCAAAATGCAGATAACCCCAATTATTGGAAAAACAAAATGCCGCATCCCGGATATTGGCAGCAAGATGTACATTATCGCATAAAGGCAGACATTGACGAAAAAACCGACATCATAACAGCTTCCGAAAAACTTACTTATTGGAACAATTCCCCCGATACGCTTACTTTCGTGTATTTTCATTTATATCAAAATGCTTTTCAACCCGGTTCTTACTATGATGAGCTTCATAAAGTAAACAAGCGAAAAACCGTTTACGGTAAATATGAAAGCCAGGGAAAAGGCACCGAAATCCTTAAGCTTTTGGTAGAAGGTAAGGAAGTACAAACGGAATTGGACAATACTATATTAAAAGTTTATTTGCCTCGTCCGTTGCTACCCGGAGAAAGCATTGAATTTGACATCGATTTTAAAACATATTTTGATACCGGTAATGTTCGTCGCAGAATGAAAGTATATACCTCTTGGGGATACAAACATTACAACGGAGTGCATTGGTATCCGAGAATATCGGTATATGACCGTAAATTCGGTTGGACTACCGACCAGCATTTAGGTAAAGAATTTTACGGCGATTTCGGAACTTTCGACGTAGAACTCACTTTTGCCAATAATTTTATAGTGGAAGCTACCGGCTATATGCTCAATAGAGACGAAATGTTGCCGGAAGAATTAAGAGCAAAGCTTGACATTAAAAACTTTGCCGATAAGCCTTGGAACAGTCCTCCGAGCGAAATAATTCCTTATGATTCTTTAAAACGGAAAACATGGAAATTTCATGCGGAGAACGTTCATGATTTTGCTTTTACTGCCGACCCTACTTATCGTATAGGAGAAGCTGAATGGGATGGAATAAAATGCTACGCATTAGTACAAGAACCACATGCCGCCAAATGGCAAAATGCAGCGGAATACACCGCAAAAATTATTCAAACATTTTCGGAAGATTTCGGGAGATATACCTATCATAAAATGATAGTGGCAGATGCCCGCGACGGAATGGAATATCCTATGCTTACCCTTGACGGCGGTTGGGACCCTGATTATAGAGGATTGTTTGTTCACGAAATAGGACACAACTGGTTTTTTGGACAAGTAGGCAATAACGAAACCTACCGGGCTGCGCTGGATGAGGGATTTACGCAGTTTCTTACGGCATGGGGTTTACAAAAACTTGAAGGAGATACCATTCCCCGAACACCTTCTCCTTCCAAATATAAAGAAAGATTCCGCAAGCCTTATTTAAACAGAGTACATAATGTGTATTACGGCTACATTTCCGATGCCATCCGCGAAGAAGACCCGCCTTTAAATACTCGTTCCGACGATTTTAAAAATGCCTTGGGGCATGGAGGAGGATACCGGCACGTATATTACAAAACCGCTACAATGCTCTATAATTTACAATACGTGTTGGGAGATGAACTTTTTCAAAAAGCTATGAAACATTATTTTGCACAGTGGAAAATTGCTCATCCTTATTTCGAGGATTTTAGAAACTCCGTTATTCGCTATACTCATGTGGATTTAAACTGGTTTTTCGACCAATGGTTAGAAACCACCAAATACATAGACTATTCAGTTAAACGGGTTAAAAAACTCAAAGAAAAAGACAGTTATGCCATCACATTCGAGAGGAAAGGATCTATGGAAATGCCTTTGGATTTTACCGCCACTAACTATAACAATCAAAAATACCATTTTCATATTCCGAACAATTGGTATGTAAAGAAAACCGATGCAACGGTTTTGCCTAAATGGACAGGTTGGGGCATATTAAATAAGAAATACACTGCCCGGATTGATGTGCCGGGAGGATTGAAAACCGTTGAAATAGATACTACAAAAAGGCTCGCAGATGTAAACTATTTAAATAATTCAAATTATATACCGCTTTCTTATCAGTTCGACAGTCGTATTTATAATCGCCCTGATTTGTATAATTACGAACTTTTCGCCCGCCCCGAATTGTGGTACAACGCATTGGACGGATTAAAAGCAGGAATCCATTTCAACGGAAATTATATGCGGTATAAACATGTTTTTACACTTACCCTTTGGATGAATTCCGGGTTTTTAAAACAAGATTTAACCACCGGGTATGACCAGTTTAATTACAGGTTTACTTATAAAACGGGTACAGAAAAAATCCTCAAACGGTCTTCGGTTTTTGTGGAAGCCAAGGAATTAGACGGATTGTCAGGCTATAAAGCAGGTTTTGAGGTGAAAACACGTTCCAAGAAAACCACTTTTTATACTTACTACAAGTTGATGCATCGAAATGACAGTATGGATTTACAATATCTCATTTATCCGGATGAATGGAATATTCAAAAAATCAACTCTACCATCAACTTGGGAATGGAACATACCTACAAATATATCGGTGGAAACGGAACTATTAATGTTTTGCTTAAGTCATCTTCATTGGAGAGCGATTATGCTTATGCATACCTTTCTTTGGAAGCAGTAAATAAAAACCGTTTAGGAAAGAAATTTCAATTGAACACACGTGTTTTCGGACAGTATGGTACGGGAAGCAGTTGGGCACCCGAATCACAACTCTATTTAGCGGGAGCGAATCCGGAAGAAATGATGGATAACAAATTTCTACGTTCAAAAGGTTGGTTCCCTTCCGATTGGGCAAACGGCTATGGTGTGAATACAGGCAATTTTCAATATGGCGGAGGTTTAAACCTTCGAGGATATAATAATTACTTGGTAACTGAAGAAGTAGATACCAACGATATTCGTACTATATACAAAGGAACTTCGGGATTTGCCGTAAACACCGAATTGGAGTTTAATAAATTGGTAAGGTTCAATCCGCAATTTTTGAAAAATACGTTTAAATTAACCACTTATTTGTTTGGCGATGCCGGTATGATAAATGTAAACAATACAAACGAACCTTTTAAACTAAGTAATTTACGTGCAGATGCGGGAGTAGGAGCAACGCTTTCCATAAATAAATGGGGACCGCTCGAAATGGTTAATCCTTTGGTTATCCGCTTCGATATGCCGTTATTTCTTAACAGAATACCTTTCGTACAAAACGACTACGTAGCATTCCGTTGGTTATTTGGCATTAGTAGGGCTTTTTAAATCCGTTTTATGAAAATTATTTGTATCGGACGAAATTATGCGGAACACGCTAAGGAATTAGGCAACAAAATAGAAAAAGAACCTGTTTTTTTTCTTAAACCCGATTCCGCTTTATTACAAAAGAATAAACCGTTTTTTTATCCCGATTTTTCTAACGAGATTCATTATGAAGCAGAATTGGTTTTTCGTTTGAAGAGAATAGGGAAACATATTGATAAAAAATTTGCACACAAATATATAGACAGCGTTACCGTAGGTATTGATTTTACGGCACGCGATATTCAACAAGCATGCAAACAAAAAGGATTGCCGTGGGAAAAAGCCAAAGCTTTTGACGGTTCGGCGGTAGTTGGAAATTTTTATTCCGTAGAACGTTTTCCGGATATCACTCAATTGCAATTTTCGTTAAAAAAGAACGGAGAAACAGTACAGCAAGGCAATGCCGAGGAAATGATTTTTAATGTATTTGAAATTATAGAATACGTATCCCGGTATATGACCTTGAAAATAGGCGATTTGATTTTTACCGGCACTCCGAAAGGCGTGGGACCCGTTGCTATTAACGACGTGCTCGAGGGTTACTTGGAAAATGAAAAAGTATTTGAGCTAAAAGTGAAATAAACTTTTAACCAATCATCATTTCTCCCAGTAACACAGCCGGATTTTCCAAGTATTTTTTTAGAGTTTGTAAAAATGCCGCTCCGGTAGCTCCATCCACAACCCTGTGGTCGCAAGAAAGCGTTACTTTCATAATGTTGCCCGGTACAATTTGTCCGTTTTTCACTACCGGTTTTTGCTGAATACCTCCCACAGCCAAAATACAAGCATCAGGCGGGTTGATAATAGCGGTAAACTCGTCAATTCCAAACATTCCCAAGTTAGAAATGGTAAAAGTATTGCCCTCCATGTCTTGAGGTTGCAATTTCTTCTCTTTGGCTTTTTGAGCGAATTGTTTTACTTCTTTAGAAATTTGAGATAAAGTTTTATTGTCGGCGAATTTTACAACCGGCACGAGCAATCCTTCTTCCACAGCCACAGCCACTCCGATATGAATATGCTCATTAAAACGGATTCTGTCTCCTAACCAAGAAGAGTTAATGGCGGGATGTTTACGAAGAGAAGATGCCACAGCTTTAATCACAATGTCGTTAAACGAAATTTTTTCGGAAGCAATTTCATTGATGGATTTTCTGGCTTGTACACAGGCATCCATGTCAATTTCCATGGTAAGATAGAAATGTGGAGCAGAAAACTTACTTTCCGACAAACGGCGGGCAATGGTTTTGCGCATTTGAGAAACATTCACCTCGTAATACCGTTCCACACCCACGAATGTTTGAGTGCCCGATAAAAAGTTTTCTACATCTCTTTTTACGATTCTTCCGCCGTCGCCGGTGCCTCTTACTAATGCTAAATTGATACCTCTTTCTTTAGCCAGTTTTTTAGCTAAAGGAGATGCTTTTATTTGTCCGGGAAGTGTATTTACATCTACGGTTTGAGTGGTTTTTTCTACTACTTTGGCAGGAGTCGGTTGCGGTTTCTCAACTTTTGCAGGTGAAGGTGACGGGGTAGGGACAGGGGCAGAACTCGGAGAAGAAGATGATGTTTCTTTAGCAGGAGTCTCTTTAGGTTTTTCGGCAGCTTTTTTCTTTTCTTCTTCCAAAATAGCGTTAATATCTTCACCCTTTTCTCCTAAAATGGCTAAAATGCTATCTACCGGAGCAGATTCACCTTCTTTTACGCCAATGTATAAAAGCGTACCGTCCAAAAACGATTCAAATTCCATGGTGGCTTTATCGGTTTCGATTTCAGCCAATATATCACCTGCTTTTACTTGGTCGCCTATTTTTTTATGCCATTTAGCCACCACGCCTTCGGTCATGGTGTCGCTTAATTTGGGCATTCTAACAACTTCTGCCATAATATTATTCTTTTATAAATGGGTAATCTTCTTGAACATAAACGTCTTTATACAACTCGTCAGGAGTAGGATCGGGCGATTCTTCCGCAAAATTCACGGAATCTTCCACAATATCTTTTATTTTCTGGTTGATTTTTTCTATTTCTTTTTCGGGGGCATATTTTTTTTCTAAAACGGTTTTAAGCACCATTTCTACTGGGTCTACTTTTTTGTAGGCTTCTACTTCTTCTTTGGTGCGGTATTTTTGGGGGTCGGACATTGAATGACCTTTATACCGGTAGGTTTGAAT
>CAZLMS010000116.1:0-6390 GCA_964560645.1 uncultured Flavobacteriales bacterium
TTCCCGAATCCTTTAAAATTGTTTAATATTTTAAATTTATCATTCATTATTATGTGCCCCAACTCATTTCACCCAACAAACATATAAAAAATATCCGGAATAGTTACGGGATATCCGCAAGAAAATCAATTAGTAAATGCTTTTCAAAACCCGTTTAAACCGCCGTTTTGAAAATCAAAATAATAAAGACGGTAATTAAACGGTAAGCAACTTTTTCAAAAAAAAATGTAAAAAAGATGATTAGCTTACAAAAATTTTAACTTTGTCATCAAGTTTTGCAGGCTATGGATAAATTTTCATTCTTAAGCAACGGAGACGTTGCCGCGTTCGATGCGCTCTATCAAGAGTATAAACAAAACCCTGAGTCTATTGATGAAACTTGGCAAAAATTCTTTCAGGGATTTGAATTTTGCCAAACCAACTATGAACAAACGGGAGAAGTTCCCGAAAATTATTTGGCAGAGTTTAAGGTGATTAACCTTATTAACGACTATCGAACAAGAGGACATCTTTTTACCAAAACCAATCCCGTTAGGGAACGACGAAAATATACCCCCACACTCGATTTTCATAACTACGGACTTAAAGACGAAGACTTAGACAAAGTTTTTCAGGCAGGTACCGAAATAGGTATAGGCCCGGCACCGCTTCGAAAAATTATTGAAGTACTCGAAAAAACCTATTGCGGCTCTATCGGCATAGAATATATGTACATCCGCAAACCCGACGTAATAGACTGGTTTCATCAAAAACTGTATTCTAATTTTAACCAACCGCAACTTACACCGGAGCAAAAAAAACACATTTTCAGAAAACTCAACCAAGCTGTTGTTTTCGAACAATTTTTACACAAAAAGTTTGTAGGTCAAAAACGATTTTCGCTCGAAGGAGCAGAATCGCTCATTCCGGCGCTTGACACTTTGATAGAACACGGCTCTAAACTCGGATTGAAAGAGTTTATTATGGGAATGGCACATCGCGGGCGGTTAAATGTACTGGCAAACATTTTTAATAAAAAATACGAAGACATATTCACCGAATTTGAAGGAAAAGAATACGAAGAAAACCTCTTTGACGGCGACGTAAAATATCATTTGGGATATTCATGCGACGTAGTGGCAGATTCCGGAGAACGGGTACACATGACACTTGCTCCCAACCCGTCACACCTCGAAGCTGTTGACCCTGTAGTAGAAGGAATTACCCGCGCCAAACTCGACGAATATCTTCACGACACCAACAAAATAGTGCCTATTCTTATTCATGGTGATGCCGCCATTGCAGGACAGGGAGTAGTGTACGAAACCGTGCAAATGGCTCAACTGGAAGGCTATCATACGGGAGGAACCATACATATTGTGGTAAACAATCAAGTAGGATTTACCACCAATTACTTAGATGCCCGCTCTTCCATTTATTGTACCGATGTGGCAAAAGTAACTCATTCTCCTGTGCTACATGTAAACGGAGACGATGTGGAAGCTGTAGTACACGCTATACAAATGGCGGTGGAATACCGTCAAAAATTTCACGGCGATATTTTTATCGATTTGCTTTGCTACAGAAAATACGGACACAACGAAGGCGATGAACCTCGATTTACTCAACCGCTCTTATATAAGATAATTGCCAAACATCCCAATGTTCGCGAGATATACAAACAATACCTGCTCAAAGAAGGAATAATAAGCGAAGACGAAGTAAAAAAACTCGAAGAAGAATACAATCAATTACTTCAAGAAAGACTCAACGAAGCCAAACAACAAACCAAAGCAAAAGTCACACGATTTTTAAAATACACCTGGCGGGAATACCGCGAAGCTCAACCCGGCGAGTTGCTTAAGCGTTTCGATACCACATTTCCTCTGCAAGAATTAAAAAAACTCGGAATAACAATCAACACCCTACCAAAAGACAAGAAGTTCTTTAAGAAAGTAGAACGATTGTTCCAAAGCCGGGTAAAAATGGTAGAAGAAGGCGCTCATCTTGATTGGGCATTGGGAGAACTTTTGGCTTATGCCACGCTACTTAAAGAAGGCTATTCGGTTAGAATTTCGGGACAAGACGTGGAAAGAGGAACTTTTTCTCACCGCCACGCAGTAGTTAAAGTAGAAGACAGCGAAGAAGAATACATCCCTCTTCAACAAATTAACACAAAAAAACAAAAAGCCTTTTCCATATATAACTCACTACTATCTGAATACGGCGTTTTAGGATTTGAATACGGCTACTCCTTAGCCATGCCAAATTGTTTGACTATTTGGGAGGCACAATTCGGAGATTTCTTTAACGGGGCGCAAATTATCATTGACCAATTTATAAGTGCTGCAGAAGACAAGTGGAAGGTGCAAAGCGGATTAGTAATGTTTTTGCCTCACGGATATGAAGGACAAGGAGCGGAACATTCCAGTGCAAGAGTAGAACGGTTTTTACAACTTTGTGCCGAAGAAAATATGCAAGTGGCAAACTGCACCACGCCGGCAAACTTTTTCCATCTCTTGAGAAGGCAATTACACAGACCTTTCCGGAAACCATTGGTTGTTTTCACCCCGAAATCCTTATTAAGACATCCTCGATGTGTCTCCTCATTAGAAGAAATGGCAAACGGATATTTCCAAGAAGTAATTGATGATCCTTATGTAAAACCCGAAAACGTTCACACGGTAGTGTTCCTTACCGGTAAATTCTATTACGATTTATTGGAAGCAAGAGAAGAAAACGGCGTAAACGATATTGCTTTTGTTCGTATAGAACAACTTTATCCGTTGCCGAAAGCAGAATTGGAAAAAATCCTGAAAAAATATAAAAAAGCGGAAAACTATATATGGGCACAAGAAGAGCCGGAAAACATGGGCGCATGGTCTTATATGTTGCGAAAATTCAGAAAAGTGCCGCTTCAATTAGTATCTATTCCGGAAAGTGCAAGTCCTGCAACAGGCTCGCACATGACTTTTGAAAAACGGCATAAAGAAGCAATTAACAAAGTTTTCAGTTATTCAATGATAACAAAATAATTTAAAGAGCAATGGCTATAATTGAAATGAAAATGCCCAGTCCGGGCGAATCCATCACGGAAGTAGAAATCGCACAATGGTTGGTAGAAGACGGAGATTATGTGCAAAGAGACCAACCTATAGCAGAAATAGATTCCGATAAAGCCACCTTGGAACTTCCTGCAGAAGAGTCGGGAAAAATAACATTGTTGGCACAAGAAGGTGATGTGGTAAAAGTAGGTGATGTAGTGGCAAAAATAGACACCGATGCAGAACCGCCTGCAGAGCTTTCCCAACCAAAGCAAGAAGAAAAACCGGCAGAAAAACAGCAAGAAAAAGAAGAAGCAAAACAGGAGTCAAAGCCTGCGGAACAGCCGAAGGCTGCCGATATAAAAGCCACTCCCGTGGCAAAAGCCATCATTCAGGAAAAAGGCATTGACCCTTCTAAAATTAAAGGAACCGGCTCGCACGGAAAAATCACCAAAACAGATGTTTTAACTTACATTACCTCAGGGGTAGATACATCTTCCATAGCTGCAGGATGGGGAGGAACGAGAAACTCTTCCCGTCAAAAAATGTCTGCACTTCGAAGAAAAATTGCCGAACGATTGGTTTCCGTTAAAAACGAAACGGCAATGCTCACCACTTTCAACGAGGTGGACATGAGCAACGTAATGGCATTGAGAAAAAAATATAAAGAACAATTTAAAGAAAAACATGGAATAGGTCTTGGTTTCATGTCGTTTTTCACTAAAGCGGTTACCGAAGCATTGCGTTTGTATCCCGCGGTAAATTCTATGATTGACGGAAATGAAATTGTTTCGTATGATTATGCGGATATAGGCATTGCCGTAAGTACGCCCAAAGGATTGATGGTGCCCGTAATTCGAAATGCGGAAACGCTCTCCTTGGCAGAAATAGAAAAAGAAATCAAACGGTTGGCAACAAGAGCGAGAGACGGAAAAATTACCATCGACGAAATGACCGGAGGAACTTTTACCATAACCAACGGCGGAGTGTTCGGATCAATGCTAAGCACTCCGATTATTAACCCTCCGCAAAGCGCCATTTTAGGCATGCACAATATTGTAGAGCGTCCGGTGGCAGTAAACGGAAAGGTGGAAATACGTCCGGTAATGTATGTGGCACTATCTTATGACCACCGAATAATTGACGGCAGGGAGTCGGTAGGATTTTTATATAAAGTAAAAGAAATGATAGAAAATCCGGCTAAAATTATATTCGGAGGAAAAGAACCGGATGAAGTATTGCTGGATTTATAAACCGGCCCTTGAAAACCGCTTAATCAATAGTGGCAATACATTTTAATTCTATTGCAATAGGAGAAGGTAAAGCATTTACTTCTACAGTTGTTCTGCACGGTTGATTGGTGGCAAAATATTCGGCATAAATGCGATTATAGGTTTTAAAATCCCGCTTCATGTCGGTTAAAAATACCGTAACGTCCACTAAATTTTCCCACGAACTGCCGGATTCTTCCAAAATTCTTCTTACATTGTCAAAAACAGAACGGCATTGGGCTTCAAAGTCAAAAGTTTCGTAATTCCCGTTTTTGTCTATTTTTAATCCCGGAATTGCGGCTTCTTCACTTCCCGAACCCGGAATTCGAGGTCCCACTCCCGAAAGAAACAAGAGATTTCCGACTCTTCTCGCATGAGGATAAAGCCCCATGGGTTTGGGAGCATTTTCAGCATTAATTTTCTCGTTCATGTTTAAAAAACTTAATAAAAAAAAGGGAAGTTTTGCTTCCCTTTCTTTTTTGTTAAACCACAAAAATTTTTATTTCTTTTCCGTACATTTCCAGCCGCTCCTGTCGTATTCAAACAATTCTTGTTTATAGGTTCGCCCTCTTCCGCACACTTCGCTGTAGATATACACTTTTCCGTCTCCTTCAAATTGTAATCCGTTGGCAAAGTAAGCCGTATCGTACGTAATGGTAAAAGTTTCGCCTTTGGTGTAAGTTTTTTCTTTATATAGCACAGAACCATCGCTTACTCTTAAAGTATCTCCGTCTTCCCATCTGTAAGTACTTCCTGCTTCGGATACACATTCGGAGCATTTTTTACAAGAAACAATGGCTAATCCTGCTGCAAGGATAAAAAGGGACAATTTTTTCATCGTAAAATTATTTTTCACAAATATAAGAATTATTTTTTTGCTTAATATTTTTGGATATTTATTCCTGTTTTTTAGCTTTTTTATTCCTGAAATTTTTCAGTTTGTTTTTCCAAGTTCGATAACTGTCAATATCATCGAAATTGATTTCGCCTTTCCACATAAAATAAACCGTATCGTTTTGAATAAGATAAAATTTAGGAACAGAGCCACCGGTAATTGAAAAAAACTCATCCGAGGTGTCAGTGATATAATCAAACCGGTGAGAAATTTGAAGTTTTTGTTGCAGAGAATCATACGCGGCAGAATCGCCATATACCACAAGTTTAACAGGTGGCAGCTGGATAGTTTCCACCAATTTATCAAGTGCTTGAAGTGCACTTTTGCAATGCGGGCATCCGGTGCTTACAAACCCTATTAAATAAGGCTTGTCGGGATGAATATTCAAGTATTCCCAAGATTCTATTGATTCGGAAGGGAACTTATAGGTTTTTTCAAATAAATGTTTATTGTAAGAAAAATAAACCGGTTTAAGTAAAAAAGAAAGTGATAGTAACGCAATTGCCAAGAAAAGCGTAACGAAACCTTTAATTTTAGTTTTTTGAGGCTGTTGAGAGGACTTTAACAAAAAAACCGTTAAAAAGAGCAGTACAATGTTCTTTATTAAGGAATTTTGAGGGGAGAGTTGCCATACATTTCCAAAACATCCGCAATCTTCTATGCCGGCATACCATTGATATAAATTAACAGCTATGAAACAAATCAGGCATATAAAAGTTATTTTCAATATGGTTTTCTCAAACCACCGGATTATGAGCAAAACACCTAATAAAAATTCAAAAGAAATAAGCACTCGCGACAAAAACGGCAAGAATGCCGCAGGAAGAAAAGGGAAAAGTTTTAATAATTGAAAATCAAAAAAATCAATGGAATAATACTTCAATATTGCAGACAGTAAAAACGTAAGCCCGAGAAGAATGTGCAGAAGTATTCGCATCGAGTTATTTCAGGTTGAGAGGTTCACTTTTTACACAGTTTTTTCAACTAATTAGATATTAAAAAAGCCACTTGCTAAGCAAGTGGCTTTAATGCGTAAAAAAACAAAAATTTACTTAAGTGTA
This sequence comes from uncultured Flavobacteriales bacterium, assembly GCA_964560645.1. GTDB lineage: Bacteria > Bacteroidota > Bacteroidia > Flavobacteriales_G > NORP312 > CAZLMS01. Next base: position 6,251 of record CAZLMS010000116.1, read on the forward strand.
CATTCTGTTTTTAACGACCCTACAGTAGTATTTTGCGCTTCACATTGCTCTTGAGCTTTTTTCTTAGTGTCTCTAATTGTATTCGGCGTAGTTGCCATAGGCACACCATCCTCATACGTAGTACATTCGCAAGTATAATT
>CAZLMS010000117.1:0-6370 GCA_964560645.1 uncultured Flavobacteriales bacterium
TTTATCGTCATCCGGAATTGTATGAGTCGGATTTTATGAAATGGGCAAAAGTTACCGATATATACATTGCCGCTCATTTTTGGAAAGAAGGCTCGCCATATCTTTTTACCAGAGAAGATGCCAAAAAACCTGAATTTAAGATAAGAGTGGTGGGAGATATATCATGCGATATAGACGGTCCGGTGGCTTCTACCATCAGACCTTCTACAATTGAAGAGCCCATTTATGCTTATCATCCCCATACAGAAGAAGAAGTGGAACATCATGTGAGTGATGTAATTACCGTAATGGCGGTAGATAATCTTCCGTGTGAACTTCCTAAAGATGCTTCCAGGGATTTTGGTGAAGAACTGATTAAAAATGTGTTGCCTTATTTGGTAGGAGAAGATGACGGGCGCATTAAAAACGCTACCATTGCAGAAAACGGAAAACTTACGCCTCGCTATGCTTATTTGCAAAATTATGTGGATGGAATTACTGAAAAGAAGTAAGTAATACAAGTTACTTATAGTTGCGATGAGTGTAGTAATTTTGTCCCAAACAAAAACAAATGGGATTATTTGATTTCTTTAACATTGGAAGTAAGAAAAACACACATTTAAAACAGTTATACGAAAACGGTGCTGTAATTATTGATGTGCGTACACCGCAAGAATATGCATCAGGTCATATAGAAGGTTCTCACAATGTGCCTTTGCAAGTTATTAAACAGAAAGTGAATAAAATAAAGAAACTCAACAAGCCTGTAATTACTTGTTGCCGTTCGGGAATGAGAAGTGCGCAGGCGGCTAATATTTTGCAAAATGCAGGAGTAGAATGTTACAATGGAGGAGGATGGACATCTTTGAATAAAATCATTTCAGAATAAAATATAAACGCTTTCCCAAGTGGAAAACATCTTTGGTAAGAATTCTTTGCAAACAGGCTTTTGAATAGTTGTTTTCCCTTCCCTTAGAGGTATAGAAAAGTTAAAATAAATAATGTAAAATAAGCCTTTTATTCAACGGATTTTATATTTGCATGTTTATTTTAGTGTTTTGCAAATCCAAGACGATTTAGGACATATTATCCGTTTATCTCAACCTCCCCGGCGGATAATTAGTACAGTGCCGAGCCTTACGGAACTTCTGGCTTATTTAAAATTAGACGAAGAAGTAATCGGAATTACAAAATTTTGCATTCATCCCGAAAATTGGTTTCGCAATAAAACCCGAATAGGTGGAACGAAAAAACTTCATATAGACAAAATAAAAACACTCAATCCGGACATTATCATTGCCAATAAAGAAGAAAACACTCAGGCGGATATCGAGCAATTGAAAAAGTTTTTTCCGGTATTTGTTACGGATATAAACAATTATGATGATGCTTTGCGTAATATTTTAAATATAGGTAAACTTACCAACCGGGTAGAAGAAGCCGAAAAGCTAGTAGCCGATGTGCAACGAAATTTTGAGGAAATAAATCATTGTTTCGGGCAAAAAACCGCAGCTTATCTCATTTGGAAAAACCCGTATATGACTGTTGGTAGCGATACCTACATACATTCTATAATGACCAAAACAGGGTTGCAAAACGTTTTTTCCCATAAATTTCGTTACCCTGAAACTTCTCTTCAAGAACTTCAAAATTTAAAACCCGATTTGATATTACTTTCTTCCGAGCCGTATCCGTTTAAAGAAAAAGATGTTACAGAGATGAAAAACTTTCTTCCGGATTCTGCCGTTGTTTTGGCGGACGGAGAAATGTTTTCATGGTATGGCTCCCGTATGCTTTTAGCACCCGGTTATTTTAAAAAGCTAAGAGCAAATATTTTTTAAATTCTCCATGCTCTCTGTTATCTTTGCACAAATGCAAAGAATTATATTTTTCATATTATTATGGTGCATATCGAAAGCTGTTTTTTCTCAACAACCGACCGTAGGTTTGGTATTAAGCGGCGGCGGTGCTAATGCAACGGTACATATCGGGGTTATTAAGTTTTTGGAAGAAAACAATATCCCGATAGATTATATTGCGGGAACTTCTATGGGGGCTTTAATCGGAGGGATGTATGCTTCGGGTTATTCGATAGAAGAAATAGAAGAATATTTTACATCGGAAAAATTCCTGAAGGTTGCCACGGGGGCTATTGCCGAGGAGGTAAAACCGTTTTATAAATTGCCTGAACCTTCGCCGGCATTTTTTACTTTTAAAATTTCAAAAGACACATTGATTCAAACCAGTTTGCCTACCAATCTTATCAACACGTCGGGCGTTGATTTTGAATTGCTTCGTTTTTTTTCTCAGCCTAAGGCAGCTTGCCGAAATAATTTTGACAGCTTAATGATACCTTTTCGATGTGTGGCTGCAGATATATCCAATCACGCTCCGGTGGTTTTCAAAAAAGGCGAATTAGACAAGGCAATAAGGGCTTCAATGGCGTATCCTTTTTACATAAAAGCACTGAAATATAATAATATGCTACTAATGGACGGAGGTATTTTCAATAATTTTCCCGTAGATGTAATGGCAGAAGATTTTCATCCTGATGTTATCATTGGCGTAAATGTGTCTGACGATTTTGAGCAACCCGATGAAAACGATGTTATTTCCCAAATAAAAAATCTTATCGTTGCCCGTTCCAAGCAAACGTTGTCTCCCGAAAAGGGTATTTTGATTGAACCGGAAACACCCTTTTCCACTTTCGATTTTCAGCAAATCCCCAATATTATTCATATAGGTTACCGGGCTGCACAAGACCATAAGTATGAGATATTGGAAAAAATAAAATCTCGCCGCTCTTCCGAGCAAGTTAAACAAAAACGCCGGTATTTTAAAACAAAATTTCCGCCGCTACTTATTAAAGATGTTGAAATAAAAGGGCTTACCCGTTTGCAATCCAGATATGTAAAAAGCATTATGGGATTGCATCATGTAGCTGAACCTTTGACTATTTCGGATTTGGAAAAACGTTTTTACCGCCTTTTATCCGATGATAAAATCAGGGAAATTGAGCCTACACTAATTTACGATTTCGAACTTAAAGGATATAAACTTATTTTAGATATTGAGAAAGAGAAAGATATTTTCATTGATTTTGGCGGAAATTTGTCTTCCATAGGTGTGAATCAAGGATTTATCGGGATGCAATATAATTACATAGGGCGAACAGCCGGCACATTTCGAGGTAATGCTAATTTTGGTAAATTCAATACTTCGTTTCTACTTTCTGCCCGCTGGGATTTTCCTTTTAAAAAACCTTTTTACATGAAAACGGAAGGTATATTAAATGCTTTTAACTTTTTTACGTATAATCGCCAATACGGCACCGAAAACATTAAGCCTACCTTTGTAAAAACTAATCACAGGTTTGTAAATGCGGAAATTGGAACACCGCTATCTAAAAATGCCGTTGCCAAACTAAACTATGAATTTGGAACCAACCAATTGGAATATTTTAATACTCCTCTGTATACGGCTGCCGACACGGCTGATATTACTTACATGGATTTTACCCAACCGGTTTTTTCTATAGAATATAACACGTTAAATTACAAACAGTTTCCCGATAAGGGAATGCATTTTAGAATTTCTGCGGGATATACCAAAACCTACGAATATAATCAACCCGGAACAACTTCAAAACATATTATAGCTTTTTTTAAAGACAGGCAATGGTTTAAGTTAAAAACTGTGTGGGAGAGCTATTATTTAGCTGATTCTAAATTGAAAATGGGAACAAAAGTAAACGTTACATTCAGTAATATGCCTGTGTTAAGAAACTATTATTCTACGCTTCTTCAAGCAGAAACGTATTATCCTACCGTTGAATCCCGGTTGTTGTTTATAGAACAATATCATACATTTTCTTATGCATCTCTTCAGCAGACAGTCATACTCTCCCCGTTTAAGAAATTTCAAATCAGAATTACGCCAGGAATTTATGTGCCTTACCAAGAAATCAAGACTAATGATTATTATGATGTTTATCTGACCTCACCGCTATCTTCGTTTTATTTTACTTTCTCTTCCGCTATTATTTACCACACGCCTATAGGACCTGTAAGCCTTTCCTATAATTATTATCAAAATACTGATATTGCAGGTCTTAATCTCACACCCTCTACTTTGTTTTTTAATTTCGGTTATGTGATTTTTAATAAAAAACCATTTTAATACTCCAACAAATTTTTCAGCTCTTTAGCCACTTTCTCCGCATTTGGCAAGAGGGTAGCTTCTAATGTGGAATTTAGAGGAATAGCCGGTGTGTTTACCGAGCCGATTGTTTTTACCGGAGCATCTAAATACTCAAAGCAATTATCGGAAATTGCACCTGCTACGGACAATGCAAAAGAGTTTTCCTTAGGTTCTTCGGTAAGAACAAGGCATTTTCCATGTTTTTTCACGGTTTCGTAAACCAATTCTTCATCCCAAGGCACTAATGTTCTTAAATCTATTATTTCTATTTGATTGTCAAAATTTTGTGCGGCACCTTTTGCCCAATAAACACCCATTCCGTAAGTAATAACACAAACAGACTTTCCTTCTTGAATTTTGCGTTCGTCGGCTTGCTGAACTATACGTCCTTTTCCGAAAGGAATCACGTAATCTTCCGAAGGTTCTATGGTTTTAGCCTCTTCTGTTCCTTTTATTTTGCTCCAATAGAGTCCTTTATGTTCAAAAACAACTACCGGATTAGGGTCGTACCATGCCGATTTTAACAAACCTTTTAAATCTGCTCCCGTGGAAGGATATGCTACTTTAACCCCTCTGATGTTGCAAACAACGGATTCTACGCTGGACGAATGATACGGACCGCCGCTTCCGTATGCTCCGATAGGCACTCGAATTACGGAACTTGCCGGCCATTTTCCGTTTGATAAATAATAAGAGCGGCTCAATTCGGTAAATAATTGATTGAGTCCCGGCCATATATAATCGGCAAACTGTACTTCCACTATGGGTTTTAACCCGACCGCAGCCATGCCTACGGTAGAACCTATAATAAAGGCTTCTTGAATGGGCGTGTTAAAAACCCTGTCATCTCCGAATTTTTGAGCCAAAGTGGCAGCTTCTCTAAACACTCCGCCCAATCGTTTTCCTACATCTTGTCCGTATAAAAGGCATTCGGGGTGCTTCTCCATCAATTCCCGTACGGCAAATAAAGCACAATCAACCATTACGGTTGGTTCTTTGTCTTTGGGGGTTCTTTCTCCTTTTTCTTCGGTAATGGGAGTGGGAGCATAACAATGTTTGGTTAAATCTTCCGGTTTCGGGTCTTCGGCTTGCAAGGCTCTTCGATAATCTTCTTCTACCCGGGTTTTAACTTCTTTCTCAATATTTTGAAGTTCTTCTTCGGATACTTGGTAATTTTTTAGTAAAAGATTGCGTAATTTGGGTAACGGGTCTCTTTTCATTTGTTCTTCCAAATCATCTCTGTACCATTCTTTTCTCACTCCGGAAGTATGATGATTAAGTAAAGGTACTTTGGCATGAATCATAAAAGGGCGGCGTTCTTTTCTTACCGTTTCAAATACTTTTTGTACGGTTTGATAAGATTCTATAAAATCGGTTCCGTCTATTTTTACGGCTTCCAATCCTTTAAATCCTTTGGCATACTCCGAGGCTTCTTGTGCCCTGGTTTCCGTGGCATAGGCAGAAATATCCCATTCGTTATCTTGTATTAAATATACAATCGGTAATTTTTTGAGAACTGCCATCTGAAATGCTTCTGCCACTTCTCCTTCGGTAATAGAGGCGTCACCTAACGAACAGAGTACTAAAGGAGGTTGTTCTGTTTTTTCAGCTAAACCTGTTTTTTCCTTGTATTGAATACCCATGGCAGCGCCTGTGGCAGGTATGGCTTGCATTCCCGTAGCAGAAGATTGATGGGGAATTTTAGGGAAATCATCGCGTTTAAGACTTGGGTGGGCATAATAGGTTCTACCGCCGGAAAAAGGGTCGTCTCTTTTGGCGAGTAATTGCAACATCAATTCGTAAGGGGTAATGCCCATTCCTAAAAGCGTAGAGTCGTCTCGGTAATAGAGATAGGCATAATCTTGAGGTAAAAGCTGCATGCCTGTGGCTAACTGAATAGCTTCATGCCCTCTGGAAGTCGCATGAACATATTTGGAAGTAATTTGTTTGTTTGCTTCATACAAATCGGCTAATGTTTTTTCGGTAAACATTAGTTTATATGCCTTTAAAAGCAATGGTAAAGGAAATTTTTCTTGTGTTGATACCGGGTTTTTCATTGCTTTTTCTTTTACGGACGGGTTACTTTCCATTTTTTCTCCTGTTTTGCGGATAAATATACGGATTTTTTCAAAAGCTCAAAATGCAGTTTTTGTTTTCTTTTTGTTTTCGAAACTTTAAATTGATTTAATAT
>CAZLMS010000118.1:0-1330 GCA_964560645.1 uncultured Flavobacteriales bacterium
GGTTTTTTTTAGTTGGGTAGGGGGGAAGAAGTCATATTCAATGGCGTATCCCGGGCGAAACATTTTTACATTTTCAAATCCCGGGATTTGTTTCATGGCTTTGAGTTGAATGTCTTCCGGAAGAGAGGTGGAAAATCCATTCACATAGATTTCCACAGTATTCCAACCCTCAGGCTCTACAAAAATTTGATGTCTGTCGCGTTCTTTAAATCGTTCTATTTTGTCTTCTATTGACGGACAATAACGTGGGCCTATGCTTTGAATAGTGCCGTTATACATAGGCGACTTGTCAAATCCCTCTCTTAAAATTTCGTGTACAATGGTGTTGGTGTAGGTAATATAGCAACTTCTTTGATTTTTCAAGAAAGAGGTTTCCATATAGGAAAACTTTCCGGGGTTTTCATCTCCGGGTTGCTCTTGCATTTTGGTATAATCTAAGCTTCTTCCGTCTACACGGGGAGGAGTCCCCGTTTTCATTCTCCCTGCTTTAAACCCGAGTTCCGTGAGTTGTTCGGTAATTCCGTATGATGCTCTTTCCCCTGCTCTTCCTCCGCCAAATTGTTTATCGCCGATATGGATAAGTCCGTTTAAAAATGTTCCGGAAGTTAAGATAACTGTTTTACTTTTAATTTCTATACCCATTTGGGTTTTTACCCCGCACACACGGTTTCTATCTACCAATATTCCTGTTACCATGTCTTGCCAAAAGTCCACATTTGGAGTGTTTTCAAGCATTTCTCTCCATTTTTGAGAGAACAATGCCCTGTCGTTTTGGGTGCGCGGACTCCACATGGCAGGTCCTTTGGAGCGGTTTAACATTCTGAATTGAATAGCGGAATTATCGCTCACAATCCCTGAATATCCGCCCAAAGCGTCTATTTCTCTAATAATTTGCCCTTTTGCCACGCCTCCCATTGCAGGATTGCAAGACATTTGTCCAATACGCGACATATCCATTGTAATAAGCAGGGTTTGCATTCCCAAATTGGCGGCAGCAGCGGCAGCTTCACTACCGGCGTGTCCCGCACCAACTACTATAACGTCATATTCATTAAGCATGTGATAAGTTTTTTAGGATGTTTCACGTGGAACTTTTTGCATACAAATTTAGGTAATAATCTTCCTTTTTGCGCATTTCTAATTGTTCATCTTCAGTTTTGTCTTTGTATCCGCATAAATGAAGAAACCCGTGAAATATGACCCGATTCATTTCTTTTAAAAAAGGTACTTTATATAAATTAGCGTTTTCAATAACCCGGTCCACGGAAATAAAAATGTCTCCTTCTAAATCGGGAGGTTCTTGATATTGAAACGTAATAATGTCTGTATA
>CAZLMS010000118.1:1340-6334 GCA_964560645.1 uncultured Flavobacteriales bacterium
TAATAATTGTGATTTAAGTGTGTTTTATTAATGTCCAAAAGATAATCATCAGGACAAAAAATAATATTCACGAAGCATGATTCTATCTCGTGGTCATATAAAATGGCTTTAATAATGGTTTCAAGCCGGGGCTTTTTGTCAGGAGGATAGGCAAATTTGATGTTTTCAGAAAAAAAACGAATGTCATAATAAATCTCATCCATGGTTACTTATTTCTGTTAATCAGGTTGTTGGTAACTTTTTGTAAAGATTCTGTAAATACATTTTTTACAGAAAGTTGTTGTATGTTTTTAAGGGTTTCGTTGGTGTATCTATTTACTTCCTCGTTAACCGTTTGGTCAATTTGATTTCTTTTTAAGAAAAATATCATTTCTTGAATATCTTTATTTGAGTTTATTTGATGGAATTGTTCTATAAACTGCTCTTTTTCAGAGGTTTTTAACTTTTCAAGAGCAGTAAAATAAACAATGGTTTTTTTCTTCTCTTTTAAATCTCCGCCAATGGATTTCCCGGTTTCATTATCGCCAAATACATCGAGCCAATCGTCTTTTATTTGAAAAGCAAGTCCCAGATTGATACCAATGTCGAAAAGAAGTTTTAAATCATTTTCCGGAGCTTGTCCGAGCTTTCCTCCCGCCCATAGTGCAAAAGCCGGAAGAACGGCTGTTTTTTTCCGAATCATTTCTAAATAATCGAATTTAGTAATATTTTGATGCTCCGAAAAATCCATGTCTAATTGTTGTCCTTCGCAAACTTCCAAGGCGATTTCATTGAAACGGGAAATCATTTCAACAACATCTGCAGAAGCAATCCTATGAAATAATTGATATGCATATATAAGCATTGCATCACCGCTTAAAATGGCAATGTTTGAATTCCATTTTTGAAATACGGTAGGCAATCCTCTTCTCAAAGGAGCGTTGTCCATTATGTCATCATGAATAAGGGTAAAGTTGTGAAAAGTTTCAATCGCAGCTCCGGCTAAAAGCAAATGCTTTTTATTTGCTTCGAAAGCCAAACCGCTCAATAACGTAAGTAACGGACGGATGCGTTTTCCTTTTTGAGATAAAGTGTAACGGATAGGCAAATAAAGGTTTTCGGGTTTTTTATTGCCGATTTCAGCAGCAAGGGTTAAAATAAAATCTTCAATTTCTTGTTGAAGAGAAGTAATAATTTTTTCCACAAGTTATTGTTCTATAAGCTCAAGCAAGTAATTTCCGTAGCCGCTTTTTAAAAGAGGTTCTGCGAGTTTTTTCAATTGATTTTCATCAATATATCCCATTCTGTAAGCCACTTCCTCTATACAACCGATTTTTAAGCCTTGGCGCTCTTCGATTACTTGCACAAATTGTCCGGCTTGCATAAGTGAAGCAAATGTTCCCGTGTCTAACCATGCGGTACCTCGATTCATAATGGAGACTTTTAGCTTTCCGCGTTTGAGATATTCTTTATTAACATCGGTTATTTCATACTCTCCACGGGCGGAAGGTTTGATGTTTTTAGCAATTTCCACTACGTCGTTGTCGTAAAAATATAATCCGGGTACAGCATAATTGGATTTAGGATGTTTTGGTTTTTCTTCAATGGAAAGGACATTGAAATTTTCGTCAAATTCTACTACGCCGTATCGTTCTGGGTCTGAAACATGGTAAGCAAAAACCACTCCTCCGTCGGGGTCGGTAACAGTCTGAAGTGTTTTGGATAATCCCGAACCGTAGAAAATATTGTCTCCTAATATAAGGGCAACTTTGTCGTTTCCGATAAAATTTTCTCCTATGACAAATGCTTGTGCTAATCCGTTGGGAACTTCCTGTACGGCATACGAAAAATTACACCCCAGGAGACTGCCGTCGCCCAATAATTTTTGAAAATTCGGAGTATCTTGCGGAGTAGAGATGATTAAAATTTCTCTAATTCCTGCAACCATCAATGTGGATAACGGATAGTAAATCATCGGTTTGTCATAAACCGGCATCAGTTGCTTACTTACGGCAAGTGTAAGAGGGTGTAATCTTGTGCCGGAGCCTCCGGCTAATATAATTCCTTTCATATTTTTTAAGTGTTTATATTTTAATGCAAAAGTAAAAGGATTTTTTCAACGGTCACTTTTCTTCGTTATTATCTTCTTCATCAATATCCCAAAAGGCTTCGTCATTAAAAGCTTTTGTTGTCAGAGATTTTTCAAGAGACAGCAACAAGGAGGGAAGTAATACTAAGTTAGCAATCATGGCAACCAGTAACGTAAAAGAAATAAGTACGCCAAGGGCTTTTGTGCCTCCAAATTGGGACGACATAAATACCGAAAATCCGAAAAACAAAATAATGGAAGTGTACATCATGCTTACGCCTGTTTCTTTCAACGCCGTTATGGCAGCTTTTCCGATTTGAAAACCGTTTACTTTGAGTTCTTGACGGTACTTGGCTAAATAGTGAATAGTGTCATCTACGGAAATTCCGAAAGCAATGCTGAAAACCAAAATGGTGGAAGGTTTTATATGAATTCCTGCAAAACCCATGGCAGCAGCCGTGAGAATCAGAGGTATAAGGTTTGTTGCCATCGAAACTAAAATCATTCTGAAAGAAGAAAATACCAGTGACATAATGATTCCGATAGTAATAATGGCAAGCGCTAAACTGATAAACAAGTTTTTTACTAAATAATCAGCACCTCTCAAAAACACAATACTGGTTCCGGTAAGCTCCACTTTGTATTTTTTAGGAGATAGAATAGAGTCAATTTCCGGTGTAATTTTAGAAACAAGCTGTTCCATTTCTTTGGTTCCTATATCTGCTATTTGAAAAGCAATCCGGGTTTTTTGTTTAAGCGAATCTACAAATACACTCAGCCATTTGTCATTACCCTTTGTATTGTCTAAGTATTTTTTGAAAAATACTTTTTCCTGATTCGTAATAAGTTGATATTTTTTAGGGTTTCCGTTATAGTATGCTTGCTTGGCGAATTTAATTCCTTCCACGATAGAAACCGGTTTGGAAAATTCCCGGTAGCTGTACAAATGTTTTTGAAGTTTGTCCAATCGTCTGAGAGTGCTTACGGAATAAACCCCGTTTTTCTTTTTAGTATCCACTACTACTTCAAAAGGCATGATACCTTTAAAATTCTGTTCAAAAAAGTCCAAATCTTGTGAAACAGGGTGTTTTTCAGGCAAATCGTCCACAATATTTCCGGTGCTTTCCAAACGGTAAATTCCTAAAACCGCCGCGCCGGTAATTAAAAATGTGAATAGATAAACTTTTTTCCGGTGATTGGTAACAAGGTTTAGCCAAATATCTAAAATGTTGTTAATCCATTTTTTGTCAAGGTGTTTAATATGTCGTTCTTTGGGAGGAGGAAATAAACTGAATGCAATCGGAATAATGAGAATAGACAACACGGAAATGCTCATTATATTGACAGATGCAATTAGTCCGAATTCTTGTAACAAGGAACTTTGTGTAAACACAAAAGTGGCAAAACCGATAGCCGTGGTAAGGTTGGTCATAAAAGTAGCATTTCCTACTTTGCTTATAGCTCTTGCCAGAGCTTTTGCCTGATTGCCGTGTGATTTAAATTCTTGGTGAAACTTGTTGATGAGAAAAATGCAATTGGGAACTCCGATAATAATAATAAGCGGAGGAATAATTCCCGTGAGAATACTTATTTCATGCCGCATAGCACCCATAACTCCTAAAGACCATATTACTCCTAACGAAACGACAATCATGGAAATAAGTACCGGTTTTCCGGATTTGAAAAACAAGAAAAGAATAATAATTGTTACTACCAACGAAAGCAAAATAAACTCCTCAAGCTCTTTTTTTACCAAGGTGGTAATAACATCTCTAATGTAGGGCAACCCCGATTTTTTTATTTTTAATGTGGTTTTGTCTTCAAAATGCTTAATATGCTTGTTAATATTTGCCATCAGATAAGCGCGGTTGGCGGAATGAAAAATAGAATCGGTAAGATGAAGAATCATGATATTGGCACCGCTGCTGTCGTTATATATTAAATTTCTGTAAAAGGGCAGGTTGTAAACTTCTTCCTTTATTTTCGAAAGCTCTTCCGCAGATTGTACTTTACCGGTAACAACGGGCTGTAAATCAAATCTTTTCAGCTCGCTGTTTTTCACAATTTTGGTTATTCTGCAAACAGAAATAACCGTATCCACACCCTTTATTTTATTGATTTGGTCTCCTAAATCATACCAAGCATTAAAGAGCGTTGTATCATCCAAAGGGTTTTTTTCCAATCCGAGCACAAAAACCAAAGATTCTTCACCAAATTGTTTTTTGAAATTTTCAAATTGTATGTATGTGGAATCGTTGTTCGGTAATAGTTTCGGAAGACCGTAAGAAACTTTTACATATTTTGCTTGATAACCGAAAAAAACAGTTATCACCGCTAAAAGTGCAATAATGATAATACGATTTCTTAAAATTATGGAGCTAATTTTTTTCCACATAATCCAACACACAAAGAAAACAATAAAAACCCTTTATTTGTCAAATAAGTTTATTTTTGGCAAAGAAATTGAGATAGACCGATAAAAACAAATTTATGCGAAAAATTTATTTTCTATTAGTAATAGCAATTCTGTTAGGAGCATGCAATAATGCCGAAAAAATGCTCAATTACGGAAATTATGATGCGGCAATAATAAAAAGTGTTAAAAAACTTCGTAAAAAACCGAACGACCTGAAATACACCAATATTTTAGTTGAAGCGTACCAACGAGCCGAAGAGCGAGATGAAAACAAAATAACATTTCTCAGAAAAGAAGGAAATCCGGCTAACTGGGACGATATATATGATATATATCACCAAATGAAAAAACGACAAGATTTGGTAAAAACGCTTCCGGTTATTCCGCAAGAGATACAATTTAAAAATTATGATGACGAACTTATAGAAGCCAAACGAAAAGCAGCAGAATATTTGGTCAATCATGCCGAGCAATTATTGCAACAGAACGATAAATCAGCGGCTCGGCAAG
>CAZLMS010000119.1:0-6324 GCA_964560645.1 uncultured Flavobacteriales bacterium
TGTATCATTTAGATTCGGTGGATGTGGATAACAACATCATTAAGCAAGCTGCAGGATTAAAACCCGTTCCTGCAAAAGTGAAAATTACCGATTTAGACAGTTCTTGGCAATCGAGACTTGTAGAATTAGATAGTGTGCAATTTGTTTGTACCGAAATAGGCGAAACTTTTGCCGACGGAGATAATTTAATTTCATTTAATCGTCATATAGAAGACTGTAGCGGCAACCAATTAATTGTGCGAAACAGCGGATACGCTTCTTTTGCCAACGACCCTATGCCTACCGGCAACGGGAAATTTATCGGAGTGTTCGGAATATATAATACGGATAAACAGCTTTACGTAAGAAATCCGGATGAATTGGATATGAACGGAGCCAGATGCGGGACTTGTCCTTATCTTATCAAAGACTTTGATGACCAAAGTATTACATCGGGAGGATGGAAAGAATATAACGTAACAGGAAATGTGAATTGGGAGATATTTGTAGGCAATTCGCCTGTGGCAAGTATTTCCAATTACAATGCCGGAACAAACACCGCTTGCGAAACTTGGTTAATATCTCCTGCTGTAGATTTATCTTCAGCTAATACACCGTTGTTTTCTTTCGACAATGCTTACAAGTATAACGGACCTGCGCTTCAAGTGTATATATCTACCGATTATGATGGAACCAGCAACCCCACGCAACAAGGAACATGGACGGAAATTACCTCTCAGGCAACTTGGAGTACGGGAAATTTTGTGTTTGTAAATTCAGGGCAAATAGATATTTCCGCTTACAAAAGCGCCACTACTTATGTAGCGTTTAAATATACAGGAACATCTTCAAGCGGAAGCACTTGGGAATTAGATAACATTAAAATAGAAGAATAACATTTAAATTTAAAGACTATGAAAAGAATTCTAACCTCTGTTTTTGCGTTTGCCATAGGAGCAACCGTTAGCGCACAAGTGTACCACACTAAAGATTTTGAAGATTTAAGTTTAACCTCGGGAGGATGGACTACGCAAGTGGTTGTAGATACCACTAATTGGCAAGCATCATCATTTAACGGTGATAATTTTGCTAAAATTTCCAATTGGAACGGCTCGGCAAATGTACCCGCTGAAGCATGGTTAATTTCTCCCGCACTGGATTTAAGTTCAGCTACGGCGCCGGTGCTTAATTTTGAAACAATTATGAAATATACCGGTCCGCAGTTACAGTTATATGTATCTACCGATTATGACGGAACCAGCAATCCTACTCAACAAGGAACTTGGGATACACTTACTGCTCAAGCAATGTGGGATACGGATGCTGCCGCATGGGGTAATTGGACGCCAAGTGGAGACGTAGATTTATCTCCTTATATTTCTCCTACGGTTTACATCGCTTTTCAATATACCGGTTCTTCTTCCGACGGAAGTACTTGGGAAGTAGATAATATCGTAGTACAAGAAGCCGGAACAGGCTCAACAATAACTTCGGTGTATCAAATCCAAAATACTACTTTAACTTCCGGGGATTCTCCTTTAAACGGTCAAACGGTAAATACAGGTGGTATTGTTACGGCTATTAGAAACGGTATGGACACTACCGGTTTTTATATTCAAAACGGAAGCGGACCGTGGAGCGGCATTTATGTATATCACCCGGTTACAAGTGATGTGTTGGCATTAAATATTGGAGATTCCGTAACTTTTACGGCAGATGTTACAGAATATAATAATTTAACGGAGTTGAAAAACGTGGCAAATTTAACAGTAGTATCTTCCGGAAACCCTGTTGCGGTTACTACAATTTCTACGGCTTCTGTGAATACGGAAGAATATGAAGGCGTTTTGGTTAAAGTTATGAATGCCACTTGTACAAACGATAATGCAGGGTTTGGTATGTTTGAAGTAAACGACGGCTCGGGAGCAGCATTAGTAGATGACCAAATTTACCAGTTTTCAAATCCTACGCTTAATAACATTTATAACGTTACCGGAGTGGTAGATTTCTCATTTTCGGAGTATAAAATTTTACCTCGAAGCATTTCCGATATAGAAATGGTAGGTTCTGTTCCCGTAAATACTTATAACATATCTGAAAATATGGAAATGTTTTTTAATAATAATCAATTGATTATTAACGGAGCAAGCCAAGGAGCAGTAAATATTTACGAAGTTTCGGGTAAATTGGTGAAAAAATATAATGTGAATAATAATGCCGTAATCAATTTAAATGATTTACAACCGGGTATTTATATTGCCAAATTGCAACATCAAACACTTAAATTGGTTGTGAATTAACAAAAACAATTGAAAAATAAAAAGCCCCGATTTTCGGGGCTTTTTTGTTAGTGCATTCTTTCTCTCGGCGGACCTTGTCGGTGTTGTTCTTTTATTCGTTTTAGAAGTTCTTTTTTAAATTTATGTTCGGCTTCCATTAGCTTGCCAACTTTTTTAACGGGAAGCACTTGTTTAAATTTTTCGATATATTCTTTTTCTATATCCAACTCTTGCTGTTTTAAAGAGAGATATTTATTGAGCATTTCTTCGGCTTCTTTATCGGTCGGTTCTTGATTTTCTCTTTTTTGTTTCATCAATTGCCTATGCTCTTGGTGTATAGCTTCTTGTTTAGCTTCATATTCATTGTACACAGGCCAAAACCGTTGCGCTTCTTCGGGTGTAAGTTGCAGTTCTTTGGTAATAAAGGCAATTTTCTCCGCTTTAATTTGCTCCTTTTTCATTTTTTGAGGAGGCATTTTTTTCGGTTGAGCATTAGCCGACCAAATTGTTGTTACCAGAAGTAACACTAAAGACATTTTCTTTTTCATAATCATAAAAATTTAGAAGTTAATAATAAATTTCGGTTTCATCAATAAATTCATCGTCAAGGATATATTCTTCAATATCAGCATATTTTTCATCGGCTTTTTCGGGAAAATCATCAATTAAAGCATATAAATCGGAATCGTCGTCTTCAAGTAAATAAGTATTTTCGTAATAAGCAACCCAATCTTCATAAGATAATTGTTCTTTTTCGGAGGAGGAGTTAAAGTTTTGGTATAAATAAACTCCGGCTACAATCAGCAGTAACATTAGGCTGGCAAAAACAGGGTGCCAAACCGGGCTTTTTTCATTTACTTTTCCCGAAGAAATTTTTTCTTGAACCGATTTTTCTACTTGTTCAAAATATCCTTCGGGTGTTTTAAAAGGATTTTCTTTTGATATTTGATTAAGTTTTTTCATTTGTTTTATTTGACATTTATACGTTTTAATGGTTTAATTCACCGGATAAAAATTCTTCTATTTTTTTTACGGCGTGGTGATAATTGGCTTTAAGCGCCCCTACGGAAGTGCCGAGAATTTCGGCGATTTCTTCATATTTCATTTCTTGAAAATATTTCATATTAAAAACCAGTCTTTGTTTGTCGGGAAGTTGAAGAATGGCTTTTTGCAAAAGTTTTTGTATATCGTCGCCTGAAAAAAGCGGGTCTTGAGAAATTTTGGCAGAGAGTTCTTTGTTGTAGTCGTGAATAGGTAAAAAGAACCGTCTTTTTTTAGCGTTTAAAAAGTTTAACGTTTCATTGACGGCTATTCTGTATAGCCAAGTGTAGAGTTTTGCTTCTTTTTTAAAAGTATGAATATTTTTCCAAACTTTAATGAATACGTTTTGCAGAATGTCGTCGGCATCTTCGTGTATAATAACCATTTGCCGAATAGTGTAATACAAAGGTTGTTTGTATTTTTTCATTAAAAGATTAAACCCGTAATTAGGGTTATCGCCATTTAAAAATTCCAGAATTTTACTGTCCGGTATTTGTTCCATTAGCCAACTTTAATGTTGGCAAGCGTTAACCTTTGCGTGCAATAACTTTGAGCGCAGCTTCCACGATGTCCGGAGTATCTAAATGATATTTTTTCAACAGTTCTTCAGGTTTGCCGCTTTCGCCGAACTTGTCGTTTACTGCTACATATTCTTGCGGTAGCGGTATGTGTTGAGCCAATACTTGAGCAATGGAATCGCCCAATCCGTTGTTTTTTTCGTGTTCTTCTGCCGTTACCACGCATTTGGTTTTGCTTACCGATTGTAAGACAGTTTCCACGTCCAAAGGTTTAATGGTATGTATATTGATAATTTCGGCAGAAACACCTTTTTCTTCCAAAATTTTACATGCTTCGAGTGATTTCCATACTAAATGACCTGTAGCAAAAATAGTTACGTCTTTTCCTTCGTTTAAAATTTGAGCTTTTCCTATTTCAAATTTTTGGTTAGGGTCGGTAAAATTAGGCACTTTCGGACGTCCGAAACGTAAATATACCGGTCCTTCGTAATCTGCAATAGCAATGGTAGCAGCTTTGGTTTGGTTGTAGTCGCAGGGCGAAATAACGGTCATATTGGGTAATCCTTTCATAAGCCCGATGTCTTCCAGTATCTGGTGGGTAGCCCCGTCTTCTCCTAAGGTTAAACCGGCATGGGAAGCACAAATTTTTACGTTTTTGTTGGAGTAGGCGATGGATTGGCGAATTTGGTCGTAAACCCTGCCGGTGGAAAAATTGGCAAAAGTTCCGGTAAAAGGTATTTTACCTCCGATAGTAAGCCCCGCCGCAATGCCCATCATATTGGCTTCAGCAATGCCTACTTGGAAAAATCTTTCGGGAAATTTTTCGGCAAAAGCATTCATTTTTAAAGAGCCTGTCAGGTCGGCACAAAGAGCTACCACCTTTGGATTTTTTTCGCCAAGTTCTTCCAGTCCGGCGCCAAAACCGGAGCGGGTGTCTTTTACATCTAATATCGGATATTCTTTCATTTTTAAAAAAGTTTTACGGCTTGCGAACTCCCGGGATTTACATCAAAATCCCGTTCAATTGTATAAATGGATTTTTTGGCACTTTTCGGAATCCAAACCACTTTATAGCTTCCGGGTTGAAGTTTTAATGTTTCTCGGGTATTATTGTCATTCAGATTATATATCCATTCCATTTTTCCGTCTTTCATTACGTAAATGCTTCCGTATCCTTGAGTTTTGGACAGAAAAGTTACGATTCCGGGCTTGGGAATTTCTACTGTGGTAGTGTGGCTTTGTTTAATGTTTACTTGATTGATGTATGTTCTTGGAAGTGTAAGAATTTCTATGTCGTAGTTTCCTACAATGTATTTTTCGGTGGTGTTGAAATTTTGCACGTGGAGTGTTTGCATTTCATTTTGTTTTCTGATAATGGCTTTAAGATTTTGTGCATATAGATTATCATCCATTTTGAGTTTCAAAAAACCTTGCGGCGCATCTACGGCGATTATATTATGTTTTCCGGGAGTGAGTTTAATGCTGTCTTTCTCTACTTTAGGAATGGTGTGAACAACCATCTTGTAGGTAGGGATAGGGTCGAGCGGGATAGTGTCGGGATTGCCGCGGTCGTTGATGGTGTGAATGTAGTTGTATAAAATTTTTCCCGAAAATTGGTCGTAAAATGTCATGTTTACATTGGTTTCGGTAGGTTTTCCGTTAATATCGAGCAAATTAACTTGGGCAGTAGTAGAGTTTAATGCTTGAGAAATTACAATTTTCAATACATTTTTAAAACCTTCTTCGGTATTTGCGTCATAGTAGTTTCCGACACATTTAAAAGTTTCTATAAATTGCATATCCAACCCGATTCCGATTACAAAAGGTTTGAGAATAATTCCTTGCTTTTGCAAAGCCAGAGATACGGCACAAGGGTCTCCGCCGCATTCTTCAATTCCGTCGGTGATGAGGATAATTACATTTCTGCAATTGGAACAAGGCGGAAAGTCTTCGGCGGCTTTTTCAAGTGTTAGAGCAATAGGGGTAGTTCCTTTAGGTTGAATATTTTGAAGTACTTCTTTAATTTGAGGAACATTGTTTTTTCCGAAAGGAACTTCGAGCTTGGTGTCGTTGCAATCTTGCCCGAGTTTGTAATATTTTTGATGACCGTAAACTCTAAGAGCCAATTCAAGGTTGGGTAAATATTGCAAGCTGTCAAGAGCTTCGGAAAGTAAACGATGAGCAATTTGATGTTTATTGCCGCTTTGCCATGAACCGTTCATGCTGTTGGAAGCATCAAAAATAAAAAGTATGCGGGTTTTAGGCTGAGGAACTTGGGCATGCAGCAAAACGGGAATGAGTAAAAGAATTATATATGTAATTGTTTTTTTCAAATGATTTACGGTTTAATAATCGCCAATGGTTTCGGGTAATTGAGACAAAGCTTGTGCCAATTGTTCATCATTGGGTGCTACACCGTGCCATTTGTGAGTTCCCATCATAAAATCAATAGGGTATCCCATTTCGGTTTTCATTAAAATACAAACGGGTTGTTGCTTTCCGGTATG
>CAZLMS010000120.1:0-6306 GCA_964560645.1 uncultured Flavobacteriales bacterium
ACACGATATCTAATTCTTCAGTCATATTATCTTATTTTTTGGCAAATTAAATAAAATTTATTCAACTTCCACCAAAGTTCCTACGGTTTTGCCTTCTACGACTTTTTGTAAATTTCCCGGTTTGTTCATATCAAAAACAATAATCGGCACCTTATTTTCATGGCACAAAGTAAATGCCGTTAAGTCCATTACGTTCAAACCTTTTTCGTAAACTTCCTTAAAAGAAATTTTATCATATTTTATTGCTGTGGCATCTTTCTCAGGGTCAGCTGTGTATATACCGTCCACTCTTGTTCCTTTCAGTATTACGTCCGCTCCTATTTCAATAGCTCGCAAGGATGCTGCCGTGTCGGTAGTAAAATAAGGGTTTCCTGTTCCTGCGCCGAATATAACCACTCTGCCCTTTTCCAAATGTCTTACGGCTCTGCGCTTAATAAAAGGCTCGGCAATTTGTTCCATTTTGATGGCTGTTTGCAAACGGGTGTAAACACCTATTTTTTCCAAGCTGGACTGCAATGCCAAACCGTTGATAACCGTGGCAAGCATACCCATATAATCGCCTTGCACTCTATCTATACCGCCTTCTTCTGCTTGTATTCCTCTGAATATATTACCGCCTCCTATCACAATTCCTACTTGAACTCCTTTTTCTACAATGGCTTTAATTTCATTTGCATATTGATTTAGCCGCTGATGGTCTATACCAAACTGTTTATTACCCATCAAGGCTTCACCGCTTAATTTTAAAAGAATTCTTTTATATTTCATCATGACATCTGAAAAATTTGATCAAAAAAAAGAGAGCTAAAAGCTCTCTTTTCTATATTACTTTAATGCTAACCGCACAAATTCGGTTACGGTTAAATCTTTATCCTTGTCTTTTAAATACTGGGCTATGGTTATTTTATTGTCTTTAATAAATTCTTGATTTAACAAAGTGTTTTCTTTAAAGAATTTATTCAATTTTCCCATGGCAATTTTTTCTGCCAATTCGGCAGGTTTACCTTCGTTGATTGCTTGTTCTTTTCCGATTTCTATTTCTTTTTGAATCATTTCTTCGGAAACATCTCCTTTATCTACAGCTACCGGATTCATGGCTGCCACTTGCATTGCCACATCTTTTCCGATTTCTTCTATTCCTTCTACGGCTTTTGATAAACCTACTAAAGATGCTATTTGATTTCCGGGATGATTATATGCTACCACTGCTTCTGCAGATATGGTTTTATAGTCTGCCAAGTCTATCTTCTCTCCGATTTTACCGATTAACTCCACGATTTTTTCTCCAATGCTTATTCCTCCTTCGTAAGGTAATGCTTTTAAATCTTCAATAGAAGAAGGCAGATTTTCCAAAGCAATATCTGCTATCTTATTCGCAAATTCTTGAAATTCTTGATTTTTAGCAACGAAATCTGTTTCGCAGTTTACGGAAACAATAACTCCGGCTTTATTATCGGGTGTGGTTTTGGCTATGATTAATCCTTCGGATGCTTCTCTGTCTCCACGCTTTGCAGCTACTTTTTGCCCTTTTTTACGTAGAATTTCTATTGCTTTTTCAAAGTCACCTTCTGCTTCTTGCAAAGCTTTTTTGCAATCCATCATTCCGGCGCCGGTTTGTTTTCTTAGCTTATTTACGTCAGATGCGGTAATTGTTGCCATTTTTATATGTTTTTTATTATGCTTGTTCTTTTTCGGTTGTTACTTCTTCTTTTTTAGCGGTTGCTTTTTTAGCTGCTGTTTTTTCTTTTTCCGCTTTGCGCTCATTAAGACCTGCTGCTATACATCCCGTCACAATATCCAATATTTTTTCAATGGATTTTGCAGCGTCATCATTTGCAGGAATAGGATAATCTACCTGACGAGGGTCGGTGTTGGTATCTACAATTGCAAAGATGGGAATGTTCAATTTTTGAGCTTCTTTTACGGCAATATGTTCTTTATTGATATCCACTACAAATAATGCCTGAGGCAACCGGGTTAAGGAAGCTATACTTCCTAAGTTTTTTTCCAATTTTGCTCTTTGACGCATTATTTGAAGTCGCTCTCTTTTAGACATTGTAAGCAATGTTCCGTCTTTTTCCATTTTGTCAATAGCAGCCATTTTTCTAATGGCTTTTTTAATGGTCGCAAAATTGGTTAGCATCCCGCCGGGCCATCTTTCCGTTACATAAGGCATACCTACGGCTTTAGCTTTTTCTGCAACTACGTCTTTGGCTTGCTTTTTAGTTCCTACAAACAAGATTTTCTTTCCGGCACGAGCCATTCCGTGAAGCACTTTACATGCTTCATCCAATTTGGCCACCGTTTTGTGTAAATCAATAATGTGAATTCCGTTTTTCTCCATAAAAATGTATGGAGCCATTGCGGGATTCCATTTTCTTCTTAAGTGTCCGAAATGTACACCTGCTTCTAATAATTCTTCGAAAGTTACTTTTTTCATGTTTACATTCTTTTTTAAAAGCAACAACCAAGTAGCGATTGCTCGGTCTTGGCTGTTTAGATACTAAACATTGCTTTTAGGTTAAACAATTGATATATAAAATTAACGTTTGCTGAATTGGAATTTCTTTCTGGCTTTTTTCTGACCGTATTTTTTACGCTCAACCATTCTCGGGTCACGAGTAAGCAAGCCTTCGGGTTTTAATATTTGACGGAAATCGGGGTTAATTTCACAAAGCGCCTTGGAAACCGCTAAACGCAATGCTTCAGCTTGTCCTTTAATTCCTCCGCCTTGCACATTTACTTTTACATCATACTGACCTTCGGTTTCAGTCAATACAAAAGGCTGATTCACTTTTTTTTGTAATTCAAAAACAGGGAAATATTCTTTGTAATCCCTGCCGTTTACTTCAATATTACCTTTTCCTTTTTTCAGGTAAACTCTGGCAACAGATGTTTTTCTTCTTCCGCTGGTATTAACAACTTCCATAGTGGTTATTTAATTTCGTTTAAGTTAATTACTTGAGGTTTTTGAGCTTCGTGTTTATGTTCCGTTCCGCTGTATACATGTAAATTCTTAAATATTTGACGTCCTAAGCGATTTTTAGGCAACATACCTTTTACGGCTTTTTCAAACACTCTTTCGGGAAACTTTTTCAACAATTTTTCAGCGGTAATACGTCTTTGTCCTCCCGGAAAACCAGTGTGTCTTATGTATTCTTTGTCAGACAATTTGTTTCCGGACAATACCACTTTATCAGCATTGATTACAACCACATGATCGCCACAATCGACATGGGGAGTAAAACAGGTTTTATGCTTGCCTCTAACTAACTTAGCCACTTTTGAAGCAGCTCTTCCAAGTGGTTGACCTTCTACATCAACAATCAACCATTTTTTTTCAACGGTTTCTTTCTTAGCTGATACGGTCTTGTAGCTTAATGTATTCACGTCTTTGAAATTTTTACTTTTAAGGGCTGCAAATGTATGACTTTTTTTTAAATCTCATATATACTTTTCACACTTTTTTCTTTTCAAAGAAAACATTCTATCCTTGTTTAAGAAAAGACCGGCGATTTTCGATTAAATAATGCCGTATTTTTGCTGCTTATGAAAAAAACGGGTTACAAAAGCACATCTCCACGTGACATTGTTGTAAAAAATGCACACATCCACAATCTGAAAAACATTACCGTTTCTTTTCCTCGAAACAAGTTTACGGTTATTACGGGGCTTTCCGGTTCAGGAAAATCATCATTGGCATTTGATACTGTTTATGCAGAAGGACGACGACGCTACGTAGAAAGTTTATCTTCTTATATCAGACAATTTTTAGGCAAAATTGAAAAACCCCCGGTAGATGATATTACAGGACTCTCTCCTACCATTGCCATTGAACAAAAAACCTCATATTCCGCACCTCGCTCCACGGTAGGAACAGTTACTGAAATTTATGATTACTTGAAATTACTTTTTGCCCGTATAGGAAAAACTTATTCACCGGTTTCCGGAAAAGAAGTGAAAAGACATACTGTAAAAGATGTATTGCAATATATTGAAAATCTGAAAAACGGTACTAAACTTTACATTCTGTCACCAATCGTTTATCACTCAAAAGAAGAACTTGAAAAACTAATTGAATCATACGGAAATCAGGGGTTTAGCAGACTATTTATCAACGGGGAAGTTTTTCGAATAAACGAAGTTAATACCGGTCATATCGAAAACAAATCTGTTTTTTTACTCATTGACCGTTTAGTGAAACAAGATAATGAAGATTTTGTAATACGAGCGTCAGACTCTATAGAAACTGCCTTTTATGAAGGCGGCGGAAAAATGTTGCTGTATGATTTAACCGGACAAAAATTTCACGAATTCAGTAACCGTTTTGAAATGGACGGCATTCAATTTGAAGAACCGTCTGTCAATTTCTTTACCTTTAATAATCCATACGGTGCATGTAAAACATGCGAAGGGTTTGGTACTATTATAGGTATTGATGAAAATTTGGTAATTCCCAATCCTGAACTTTCGGTATACGAGGATGCCGTAGTTTGCTGGAAAGGGGAAAAAATGAGTCAGTGGAAAAAGCAATTGATTCAAAATGCCCACAAAGTTCGATTTCCGATACACAAACCATATCAAGATTTATCGGGAGAAGAAAAGAAAATGTTGTGGGAAGGGTGTGCACATTTTGAAGGAATTAATGATTTTTTCCGGCATCTGGAAGAGCAAAGTTATAAGATACAATATCGTGTAATGCTTTCTCGATACAGAGGAAAAACCACCTGTCCGGATTGCAAAGGCACACGTTTAAGAAAAGATGCTTCATGGGTAAAAATTCACGGCTACAGTATTGTAGATTTCTCTTTAACGGCTATTGAAAAACTGCTGGACATTTTTCAAAACATTCCTTTTACCGCTCAAGAAAAAGCTGTTGCCCAACGATTAATATATGAAATTACTACCCGATTGTCTTTTCTATGCGACGTGGGTTTAGGATATTTAACACTTAACAGAGCATCGACAACCTTGTCGGGTGGAGAAACGCAGAGAATAAACTTAGCTACTTCTTTGGGTTCCGGTTTGGTCGGTTCCATATATATTTTAGATGAACCCAGTGTAGGACTTCATCCGCGCGACACTCACCGCTTGATAAAAGTCCTGCAAAACTTGAAAAAACTAGGCAATACGGTAATTGTGGTAGAACACGATGAAGAAATTATCCGTCAAGCCGACCATATTATAGACATGGGACCTAAAGCGGGACACCTGGGAGGAGAAGTGGTTTTTACCGGTCCGCACGATGATTTAATCCATCAAACAGAAAGCATTACGGCAAAATACCTGACCGGACAATTGGAAATTCCTGTTCCTCCCGTTCGCAGAAAATGGAATAAAAGCATTGTGCTAAAAAACGCCCGGGCACATAATCTCAAGAACATTCAAGCCGAATTTCCTTTGGAAATACTCACGGTAATCACAGGTGTTAGCGGTTCCGGAAAATCCACTTTGGTGAAACATGCTTTTTACAATGCTTTGAAACTCGCCAAAGGAGAAGGCGGAATTAGAAACGGAAAATTCGGCACAATTGAAGGCGACATTGATGCTTTCGATTTAATTGAATTCATAGACCAAAATCCCATAGGAAAATCATCACGCAGCAATCCGGTTACTTATGTAAAAGCCTTTGATGAAATAAGGCAACTTTTTGCTAATCAACCTGTTGCTAAAATAAACAACTTTAAACCTTCTACTTTTTCTTTTAATGTAGAGGGGGGACGATGTGATGCCTGTGAAGGAGAAGGCAGTATTACCGTAGAAATGCAATTTATGTCCGATATCCGATTAACTTGCGAATCATGCAAGGGTAAACGGTTTAAGGATGAAGTTCTGGAAGTTACCTATCGAGGAAAATCCGTTTCGGATGTATTGGAAATGACCGTAGATGAAGCCATTGATTTTTTTAAAGAAGAAAACGGTAAATTTCAAAACATTGCTTCCAAAATCATAGCAAAATTGCTTCCGTTACAAAAAGTAGGATTAGGCTACGTTCATTTAGGACAACCTTCCTCCACATTAAGCGGCGGAGAAGCTCAACGCATTAAATTGGCTTCCTATATAGGAAAAGGAAGCAGTTCCCAAAAAATCCTTTTCATTTTTGACGAACCTACCACAGGTTTGCACTTTCATGATGTGCAACTTTTGTTAAATGCATTAAACGAACTGATTGCTCAAGGTCATTCCGTTATTGTGATTGAACATAATTTGGATGTCATCAAAAATGCCGATTGGATTATAGATTTAGGACCGGAAGGCGGCGAAAAAGGCGGTGAAATTGTATTTGCCGGCACACCCGAAGCACTT
>CAZLMS010000121.1:0-6278 GCA_964560645.1 uncultured Flavobacteriales bacterium
ACAACGCGTCTATTATTGTAGCCAAAGTTGATTAAAAAAATTTTTCAATTTTTTAACTTATCTTATCGAAAACGGCAAACCGCGTCCAACCACTTTCTTTTATCTTATTTGAAGACTTTAGGGATAATCCCTTCCGATTTAAAATGGTACGAAAAGGCATTTACCCATCGTTCCCTCAATTCGGAACATAGTAACGAGCGTTTAGAGTTTCTCGGAGATGCAATATTGAATAAATTATTGAGCGAACATCTTTTTTTGAAATTTCCGCAATTGAAAGAAGGTGAGTTAACTAAAATGCGTGCATTGTTAGCTTCTCGAAAATATTTAAACAATAAAGCTAAGCAACTCAATATAAGTAAATTTATCCAAGCAAATTTACAAGCATCCGAACAGCAGCATCACGTAGCCGGCAATGCTTTAGAAGCTTTATTGGGCGCTGTATATCTTGATTTGGGCGAAGAAGCGGTGAAAAAATTCATATTCTCTTTCATTTACAATAAAGAAATGACCGCAGAGAACATTATGTCTTTGGATAATGATTATAAATCGAAAATATATCACTGGGCTCAAGAAAAAAAGAAAGAAATTTTTTTCAGACATGCAAAAATCAATGAAAACACATTTAGAGCCGAGCTTGTGCTGGAAAATCGCTACGTTTTTATAGGAGAGGGAAAGTCTAAAAAAGAAGCCGAACAAGAAGCCGCTAAAAAAGTTTGGATAGATTTGCAAAAGAAATAACAGATGTATTAGCGAAAGATAAAATCAGATTTAAAATTTGAAAAATTGAAACTTACATTAGACATTGATGAGATAGAGAATGCGGTTATAGGAATCTCCTGTCATTTTAAAAACTATCGCTTGGTGTGGGAAATTAACCGCAAATTAAAATTTCAATTGGAAAGAGCTGAAGACCATGTAATCACTTCTCACTTAGGAGAAGGGGCTTTTGTTGATTTTGCCTTTCCCGTGTATGAATATTTCGATGAAATACATCATTTAAAGTACCGGATATTGAATAATCATACTACTTTTATGTATTTCGACATTGAATTGCATGACACACTTGTTCCCGAGTATAAAGAATTGGATTATATTTTATTGATAGACGGGTATATGGACGACTCGGAAAAACAACAATTACTCAAAGCACTGAAGGAAATAAAAATTATTTTAGCGGTTATAGAAATAGATGTAAGCAGAATAAAACGAAAACAGGATTTGATATTTTAAAAAAGAATTACGCATGGAAAAAATACTGACCAATAAAACCAAAATCGTAGCAACCATAGGACCGGCTTGTGAAGAAAAAGAAGTGTTAAAAGAGATGATACTTAACGGAATGAATGTGGCAAGATTAAATTTTTCGCATGGGGCGCATGAATATATGCAGAAGATTATTAACACTATACGGGAATTAAACGAAGAATTGGGGTGTCATGTGGCAATGCTGGCGGATTTACAAGGTCCGAAACTCCGAATCGGGGATATTGAAAACGGGGAAGTATTGCTTCATCCCAATGATGAAATAATATTTACCGCTGAAAACATTATCGGCAACGCCCATCGAGTATATATGAGCTATACCGACTTTCCGAAAGATGTAAACCCCGGCGAAAAAATACTGATAGACGACGGAAAACTGATTTTTGAAGTGATAGAAACCGACAAAAAATCTCAAGTAAAAGCCAAGGTTCTTCACGGAGGATATTTACGCTCTAAAAAAGGAGTAAATCTTCCCAACACCAAAATTTCCCTTCCTTGCTTAACAGAAAAAGACCGGGCCGATTTAGAGTTTATCTTGGAAAACGAAATATCATGGATAGGACTTTCATTTGTCCGTTCGGCGAGCGACATTATTGAACTTAAAGAAATCATTAAACAACATAACAAATCGTGCAGGGTGGTTGCCAAGATAGAAAAGCCGGAAGCTATTGAGGATATTGATTATATTATTAAAGAAACAGATGCCGTAATGGTTGCTCGCGGCGATTTGGGAGTAGAAATTCCCATGGAAAAAGTTCCGCTCATTCAAAAAGAAATTGTGGAAAAAAGCCGTAAAGCCTCCAAACCCGTAATCATTGCTACCCAAATGATGGAAAGCATGATTAACAACATTACCCCAACCCGTGCGGAAGTAAATGATGTGGCAAATGCCGTAACAGATGGAGCTGATGCCGTGATGCTTAGTGGAGAAACTTCGGTAGGAAAATATCCCGTGGAGGTAATTAAAACAATGTATAAAATTGTACAAGAAGCAGAAACTTTTCACGGATTGTATTACAAAGAAGAGAAACCCGATAAAAAAACATCGGGCGACAGGTATATTACCGATTCCATTTGCTACAGTGCCGCTCGATTGGCTGCAAGTGTAGATGCTAAAGCCATTATTACCAATACTTTTTCGGGTTACACGGCATTTAAATTGGCAGCACAACGCCCCAAAGCAGATGTCTTTGTATTTACCGCTAATCATAAAATATTAAATATGTTGAGTTTAATATGGGGCGTAAAAGGATTTTATTACGACAAATTTGTAAGTACCGACCATACCATTGCAGACATTAAATACATTCTTAAAAAGAACGGTTATATAAATGACGGAGATTATATTATTAACATTGCCAGCATGCCCATCTCCGAACGGGGAATGTCTAACATGCTCAAACTTTCGGAAGTGAATTAAAAAATTGGCATAATTTTCGACAAATGTTTTCTAAAAATGGAAAAAATTTTTTAATTTGCACGATTATTTGAAACATAAAATTAAAAATCAACGTTTTAAGGCTTTCGTTTTAATGAGAAATATCTTGGCGATAATGTGTCTGTTGCTTCTGGTATCTGCCGGAATGGTGCGTGATTATCGCCAGATTGATTATGATGTAAACGCTAAAAAACAAGCTATTTATATTTATAATTTTTCTAAATATATCAATTGGCCCGAAAAATATAAAGACGATAAATTTATTATCGGTGTTTTGGGTAATTCCCACGTGGAAAAAGAGCTTCAAAATTTGGCTGCAACTCGAAAAGTTTACAATCAAACATTGGTAATTAAGCACTTGGACTCTCCCTCTGAAATAGAAGACTTTGAAATTGTATATGTAGGACGCGATAAAGCGGATGACATCCCTGAAGTAATAAAGAAAACAAAAAAATACAATACTTTGGTTATTACGGATAAACCGGGAAGTGTGTATGAAGGAGCCGGAATATCGTTTGTAGTTAAGGAAAATAAGATAAAGTTTGAGCTGAGCAAGAAGAACTTGGAAGGACGTTCGCTTGATGTCAGCTCGCAATTGGTAAATATGGCTATAATAGCAGAATAGTGAAAAAAATATTATACATATCATTTTTGTTGCTAACGGTAATTTCTACTCGTGCACAGGTCAGCAACTTGAAAAAAGCCCTTGTAGCTATCAAGTCCGGAGATTACCCGACTGCCAAGGTATTCTTGGATTCGGCGGCTTCCCACCCCGAAACGCAAGAAATGCTGGAAACATGGTATTATAGAGGATATATCTACAGAGAACTCTATAAAGCTCAAGAAAAGAACAATCCGAATTCCCCGTTAAGAGAAGAAGCAGTGGAGTCTTACAAAAAATTCTTTGAATTAGATACCATGTCAGAATTCCGCTCCAGTGCAGAAAAAACCTTAAATGCCTTAGCAGTTTCTTATTACAATGACGCAGTAGTGAATCTGACGGCAGAAAATTATCCGGTAGCCGTTAAAAATTTTGAAAAATATAAAGCTACGGTAAGAATATTTGACCCCAACAGAACATTTACCGATGTAGAAAAACAGTTCCACAAAGCATTGGCATCATTGTTTGCTCAAATGTATGAAGCAGACCGGAAAAATAATGAACCTTACTTCCAAAAAGCCATTGATGAATATTCGTTGGTGTTGAAACTTGATTCCAATGATTATTCCGCTAATTACAATTTGGCTATTTTATACTACAATGAGGCAGTAAATATTATTAAAGAAACCGAATATGAAGTGGACTTAATAACACTTGATTTAATTCAAGAAAAAACCGTTGACCTGTTTAAAAGAGCATTACCGTATATGCAAAAAGCATATCGTTTGAACCCCAACAAAAAAGAACCCCTTATAGGGCTTGTTGGAATATATTACAGCTTAAACGAAATAGACAAGTATGAAGAGCTTAACCAAAAGCTCGAACAAATGAAAACGCAAGAATAATTAGGGATTGTGAGTAATTTCAGGTTTACCATAGGACGTAAAATAGGAACAGGCTTTGGAGTTTTAATATTTCTTACATTAGCTGTTTTTGTTTTAACCAAAAAAACCATTAACTCCAGCAGAAAGATTACCGACACCATTGTACACATAAATTCTCCGTCGGTAGACGCCCTTCAGCAATTAAAAATCCTTATACTTGATTCCAAGCTTTTAATCAATCATTGGGCAATATATCAAAGTCCGCCCGAACATCCTAAAAAACTCAGATTACAAGCATTATTAAACCAAAAATTTCCTCAAGCCATAGCCCGTGTGGATACCTTGGCGAAATACTGGACGGAAGAAGAGATAAAGAAAAAAGATGAGCTTTTGGCACAAATCGAACAATTGTTCGGTCAGTATGAAATAATTATGACGCAACTCAATTCGTTTACCAGCTACGAAGATCCGGAGATAAAATTTACGATTAACCTTTTGGTAGATGATGGCGGAGAAATAGATATACAAACACAAACCATTGAACTTTTATTGGATGAACTCATTATACTGCAACGTCAAAAAACGGAGACAGGCAGTCAGTTGATGATTTCAAGTTTCGACAGGCTGGAAAAAATCGTAGTATGGTTAGGCTTTGCTTTGTTTATAGGAGGTATTTTAATTGCATTCTTTACCGTACAATCTATTGTAAAACCCGTGCAAAAACTTCGCCGTCAATTGCTGCTCTTGGGTAAAGGAATTATTCCGAAAGAAACCATGCGACCTCGAAGCGATGAGATTGGAGATATGGCACAAGCATTAAATGACCTTGTGCAAGGGTTTAAGCGTACAACAGAATTTGCCAAAGAAATCGGTTCGGGAAATTTCGAGTCCGAATATCAACCGCTTTCCGATCAAGACACTTTAGGACATTCATTGCTTGCCATGCGTGCCGCATTGTATGATTTAACCCGAAATTTGGAACAAAAAGTAAAAGAACGCACGGAAGAAATCGAAAAGCAAAAGAAAGAAATCGAATACCTTTATACTCAAGTTACCGATAGTATTAAATACGCCAAACGTATTCAAACCGCAATTCTTCCCCCGATTGATTATGCAAGAAAATTATTACCCGAATCCTTTATACTTTTCCGTCCTAAAGACATTGTATCGGGAGATTTTTACTGGATGGACCAAAAAGACAATAAAATCTTGTTTGGCGCATTTGATTGTACGGGACATGGAGTTCCCGGAGCATTTATGACCATTATCGGGTACAATAAACTTTCCGAAGCTTTGGCAACCACCGAACATCCTACACCGGCAGTTTTGTTAAATAAATTAAATATTGCCGTACAGCAAACCTTCAATAAAGAAGGAAGCTCTGCTACGGAAGTGAAAGACGGCATGGATGCAGCATTATGTTCTTTCGATCCGCAAACCAACCAATTGACCTTTTCGGGAGCATACAACCCCCTTTATTTGGTAAGAAACGGAGAAATAGAGCAAATAAAAGGAGACAAGTTTCCAGTGGGTGCTTTTGTGGAAGAACAAAACTTCACAGACCACACCGTTCAAATTCAAAAAGGAGATACCATTTATATATTCTCAGACGGTTACCCCGACCAATTCGGCGGTCCGAAAGGTAAAAAGTTCATGTATAAAAATTTCCGCAAATTACTTTTGAGCATACAAGACAAAAGTATGCAAGAACAACATGACATTCTCAACCGTAAATTGGAAGAATGGATGGGTCCTTTAGAACAAGTGGATGATGTGTTGATAATTGGCGTGCGTTTCAATTGATGAAATCCCGGCACAATGCTTCCTAAAATTTTGATTATTCGATTTAGCTCTATCGGAGACATCGTATTGACGACTCCCGTAATAAGAGCATTGAAACAACAATTTAACAATGGGAATAATCTCGTTCATTACGTAACTAAAAAACCATTTGCCGGAATAATTACTGCCAACCCGTATGTAGATAAAGTTTACGGAATCGAAAAATCAACTTCGGAAATTATTGAGCAACTTCAAAACGAAGATTATGATTATATAGTTGATTTACATAAAAATATACGCTCTTACCGGA
>CAZLMS010000122.1:0-6265 GCA_964560645.1 uncultured Flavobacteriales bacterium
ACTTAAAGCAGGCGGTTCTTGAACCGTTGTAGTGGCTGTTGCCTTACAACCGTTCAAGTCTGTTACCGTTACCGTATAAACGCCCGCTCCTATGTTACTATGGGTTTGTCCTAAGCCTAAACCGTTATCCCAATTGTATGAGTATCCAGATGTGCCGCCGGATGCATTTGCCGTTACAGAACCGTCTGACAATCCGCCACAACTTACATTGGTAGGAACTGCCGTTACTGTGGGTGCTGCATACACATTGACCGTGGTAGTGGTCACATCCGTACAAGTTCCATCGCTTACGGTTAATGATACTGTGTAGGTACCTGATGAACCATACGAATGTGTTACAGTAGCCCCGGAACCGGTGTTGCCGTCTCCAAAATCCCATGTGTATGATGTAATGGTTCCACTGCTAATGGTTGAACCTGTCCCGTCAAAACTAAAACTGTTACCGCTTAAACATTGTCCCGTTACAGGAGCAATGGAGGCTGTGATAGATACTCCGGGCAAAATATTGGTCGTAGCAATTTGAGAGCAGCTTCCGTCAGATACAGTTACCGAATAACTGCCCGGCGCCAGCCCGTTTATAGAAGACGTATTCGCCCCGTTACTCCAAGTATAAGTAAATGGTCCCGCTGAGCCTGTGATTGATGTGCTAATGCTTCCATCACTTGCTCCTATACAAGTTTCATTTACCGGGTTCAATGTAACCGTAAATGCCGATGAAACCGTAATTGCAACTGTTGCAGAATCATAGCAGTTGTTTTCGTCATAAGAATATAAAGTGTATGTTGTTGTTGCACCCGGACATACTGTTGGTGTTAAAGTATTGCTGTTGGACATACCCGAGGCAGGTGTCCATACATACGAATTGGCATTAGTAACTGTTGTATAAGAATCATTAAGCACTAATGACCAAGAATTTAATGTTCCGTTGTCCGCCCCTGCATCATCCATTACCACTAAATTCCAAGTACCATTTGTCGGACAGCCTTGTAATGCGGTTGAAAGACTTCCGCCTTCAGGAATAAAATTTCCCGTAAAAGGCGCTGAACCACTAATTATAGAGGTTGTTGCATTGGCCGTAAAACATGTATTTGTATAATTATCTCCACTACTGCCATTATCTGTTGAAAGTTCAAACCGCGTTCCGTCAGGACATTCTAAATATATATCCAAATCACTATCCCATGTATGAGTAATATCCAAGCAAACAGATTCTATAGTCCCCACTCCCACTGTAGATTGAGAAAACCCACTTACATTTATCGGAGAAGTAACCGTAACCGTGTTGGTAATACTTAAGTTCGCTGAAGGCTCTGAATATGTATATGAATTAGAAATTATTGTATCTTTTGTTGCCGAACCCGTTAAAGTCACGCATTGCCCCTCACAAATCACCTGATCTGTTCCTGCAGTAGCATATATTCCTCCAAAATTGGGAACTACAAATACTACCACCGTATCATGATTAATACAGCCGGAGAAATCACTGGTAACCAAATACTGAGTTGTTTGGGAAGGGGTAGCAACAGGATTGGCGCAGGGGTTACAAGAAAAATTGCTGCCCACTACAATCGGATCTCCCGATATTACGGACCACGTAAAAGTATTTCCGTTTGCCGCTTCAAGTTGGGCAGACATGTCGCCGCAAATGGTCACATCTGCACTTGCCACGGTAGCTTGGGGAATGTCAAAAAAGACTGTAAACGTGTTTATTCCCTGAATAGGGCAAGCATCATCTTTTACCGTAAACACAACGGGACCGCCTTTATCTCCAGGTTGATAAGTATAACAAACATTAGCTGTTACAGGGTTTGTACCGGTATAAGTAACCACCGCGTTGCTTAGCACCGAATCTATATTAGAGGTAACTGTCAAAGTATTAGTAGCATTTCCATCTCCAAACACTAAGTCGAAACAAACGTTTTCTCCCGGGCATTGCATAACTATTGTATTACTGGTACTTGAAGAAAACGAACCGGAAACATTTACTATACCTCCATTTTGCTCCTGAGGAGGTGTGTTAGAGCATGATTGAACCACAAATTGTATTTCACGAATTTCACTTGTTAAATGATTTCCATTAATATCATATTCGTCAACTTGAACCACCACTACAAAGTTTCCTGTGATTGTCGGCGTAAAATTCAACTCCCCTGTTTGCGGGTCGATGGTAATTCCCGGAATGGGAGATGTAGCCGAATAACCGGCACCATAATTAACCGGTGTGGCATTCAAATCCATGGCACTCACTAATGAAAAAACTAAAGAATCTCCTTCCGGATCAAATGCTCCGTAATTATATGTAACTGGTGTGTTTACACATACATAAGGTATTGGTTGGGAGGTGAATATTGGAGATGAATTGCAAATAGACGTGTGATTAAACATTTGCGTTTGAATATAAATATCGTCATTACTGGTAGAATTTGCATTAAAGTTTGTAATTGCCGTATTTCTACAACATTGGTCCCAACTAAACGTAAAATTATCACATCCTGCAGGCAGAGTAATAGTATCTCTAAATATATATTCTTCCATTCCGGGTAATGTGCCTCCATTACAACTACTATTGCTTATCTGTGCCCCGCAAAGCTGAGACACTTCGTGAAAATCAACCTGGGGCAAAGATGTTGTTGTGGTAGTATTCGTGCAACCATTCAAAATTTCAAGGGTTTGACTGGATGAAACAGAGATTCCTTCACAATCCCTAAAGAGTTTTAAGGTTACAACCACACGTCCGTCAGGAAGGCATTCATAAGCAATATCTCCTCCTGCGATATGAGAAGCCTGAATAAATACAGGAAAAATTGTCAATACCAGAAACAGTTTTATTTTCTTCATCTTTTTTATTTTTTGAAATTGTTTAAAGTTTCCTGAGTAAAATTACAGTAAAAGCCAATAACCACAAGCTTTTCCAAGTTTCATTTTTAGTTTCAAAATTACACTGAAAAAATATCTACTAACATTCAGTATTTTAAGTCTTATTTTGTATTTTAACTTTAGACAACTTCTTTTACAAAATTGTTACACTTCCGCCAAAGTCCATTTTTTCTCCGTTGGGGAGATAAACAATGGCATACCAAATATATATATTTCCTTTGATTTCCGAATAATTTTTACCGGGAATATTTCCATCCCATTCATTAAACGGGTTGGTGGAATAAAACACCTGTTTTCCTTGGGCATCCACTACTTTTAATTGAAATTTAATATCGGGATTGGTTTTTAAAGCCAGCGGCATCCAAGTGTCGTTTATGCCGTCTCCGTTGGGCGAAAACGCATTTGGTGCATTTAACGAAATATTTGTTTCAAATTTTTCAGTTTTGCGGTTTTTGCAACCGTTTTCATCTTCTGCTATCAATGTAATGGTGTGTTCTCCGTTTCGGGTGATTTCCACATCTATGCTTTTTTGCCCGGAAATTTCTTGTCCGTCTAAAAACCAACTGACTTGGTTCGTGTTGCTCACATTCAACATCTCTGCTTGCAATACGGGAATAAACCTCTCCTCATCAATGGTATAATTGAAGTCTGGTT
The DNA here is from genome assembly GCA_964560645.1 of uncultured Flavobacteriales bacterium. Classification (GTDB taxonomy): domain Bacteria; phylum Bacteroidota; class Bacteroidia; order Flavobacteriales_G; family NORP312; genus CAZLMS01. The sequence goes on from CAZLMS010000122.1 coordinate 3,532, forward strand.
TTGGTAAAGGCAGTATTTTTATTGTTTGAACGGACGAATAAACAGAATCTTTCCAATTATATTGACATGTTATGGCATGTGTTCCGGGATATAATTCTTTAAACGAAACAGTATCTATTTGATTTAAAGGCTTTTTACCGGAAAGGTAAACTTCATTATCCACCAGCCAAACCAGATCGGTTATTTGAGAAGTTGCTTTAATTACAACCTTCGCCTGCTCTTTAAAACACAAAACTTTTTTAACCGCATGAATTTCCACTTTAGGCTTCTGCCCTTTTTGGTATTCTGCCGAGTCGGTAATTACTAACTGCAATTCTTCCGCAGAAATATTTTCTACAGGATTAATGGTCTCCGGCATTTTTTCAAGTTGCGAGTTAATTTCTTTTGCCGGTATTATCTGAACAGAATCTGCCCGGGAGTTTTGTGTTTTTAGAGTATTGTCTGACAAGGTTCGTTCAGATGTTTTATTTGTCAACGAACCGGGTTGTTCGAGTTGTTTCTCTTGTTGTTTTTTTATTGGATTTTTTAAAGCAGGAGTGTTTTGACTACTGTCTTTCCGATAATCAGGTTTCTTGGTATCCTTTAAAAAGTAAACACTTCCTCCAATTACACATAATGCAAAAAACGCCGCTGCCAGCCATTTCCATACACTTTTCTTACGAGCAGGCAATTTATTTTCTATCTGTTCCCACCCTTGTACGGAAACATCGGGTTCAAATTGTTGAAATCTGTTTTTTAAACTCTTTTTATCTGACACAAAGCTGTTTTTATACCCAAAAACGAATTTTAAAAACAAGGGTTGCTTGAGAGGTTAAAAAATTTACGAGGTAACCGAAACTTTTATTTTTTTGCCTCCTCCGGTTTTAGTGTCCAGCGCATCACGCAAACCGTTTCCAACCAACATAAAAGCCAACACCATAAGCATAATGCAAATACCTGGAAGAATTGCCAAATAAGCACCATCCACCATAATAAATCCGTAATGGTCTTTTATCATTCTTCCCCATGAAGCCATCGGAGGTTGAAGCCCGATACCTAAAAAACTTAATCCTGATTCTATAAGAATAGCGGAGGCAAAATTAGCTGCCGAAATTACAATTACGGGACCCATTACATTGGGCAACACGTGGCGCGTAATTAGTCTGAAATTATTAAATCCTAAAGCCCTTCCGGCTTCTACAAATTCTTTTTCCCGGATTGACATTACTTGTCCGCGAACAACTCTGGCAACTTCTACCCACATGGTTAATCCTACTGCCACAAATATTTGCCAAAAGCCTTTGCCTAATGCAAAAGTAATGGCTATTACCAATAGCAGTGTGGGTATTGACCAAACCACGTTAATAACCCACATAATAATGTCATCCACTATTCCCTTAAAAAACCCGCTAATTGAACCAAAAAACATTCCTATAACCAAAGAAATAAAAACGCTTATCAAGCCCACGGAAAGTGACACAATCGTTCCCGCCATCAATCTGGACAGCATGTCTCTCCCAAACTGATCGGTCCCTAACCAGTAAGTCCTTTTAATAATGGCTTTTTCTTTTACTTCCGCTCTTAACTCTTCTATGGATTTTGTAATTTTTTCTCCGAAAATGGTGTGAAAAGTAATATTGCCTTTTCCGTCTTCTTTATATTCATAATTTTCATCTATGGGATATAAAACATCCGCTAAGTTGAATGGGATTTTTTTTCCTTTTATTTTTTCATTATGCCCGGTATATTCTTCCAGAATAATATTGCTTCCTTCAAAAGAATAGGAATAAAACGGAATGTCTTTATACTCGCTTTCTCTTCCTCCAAAAAACATCAACTTCCAAAAAGGAGGTTTTTTAATGTCTGCGTTTTTTCGTACCAACAACATGTCCACGGTAAAACCGGGTTTTTTCTTGGCTAATTGCAATTTTTGATTGTTGGCGTTTTTAGTGAAATCAGGGCGGATATTAGCACCCAAAACAGCTATTACCACAGCTATGCCGATAATAGTCATCCCCAACATGGCGAGCTTGTTTTTCTTAAGCTTTTGCCATGCAATTTGTCCTAACGATTTTGATTGACTGCTTTTACCGCTCAAATGTGCTAATTTTTCGTCCTTTCCAATTAACTTTTATTGGTAAAAAAGATGCTACGGCTACAAATGTAACATAAAAAGGGTACAGTATTGCTACTTTCCACGCATCTGTTGTTTTTATACTTTCCTTTAATCGAAAAGCTGTCAAATTTAAAAACAAATAATCAATACAGCTCTTGTAAATAAAAAACAAAAGGGCAATTATCAATTTTTTCTGAACTATTAAACTGTATAACAATAAAAAAAACATAGAAAAATTTGTAATGAAAACCAATGCTCCAAAAAACATATTGGCGGTGTTCCGGGATTTTTTTGATTTGTATGCCCAGCGGATTTTTTGCATTATAAAATCTTTGAAAGAGCAATTGAATTGTGTTTTTATTTTCAAAGAAGGATGAAAAAAATAAAAAATTGCCGCACGGCTTTTTTCTTTTAATATATTTTCCAATAAAAAAGTATCATCTCCTGAAGAAATTTTTTCTTTTATACTTCCGGTTATGCCAATGCTTTTTCTGAAAGCCATTGCCGCCGCACTGCCCATAAAAGGATATCCGCATCCGACACCACCTGCAGCAAGCCCGGTAGTTATTATCGATTCTATATGCTGCCATTTTTTTATCGAGCATTTTCCTCGTGTATATATAACCGGAAAAAATGCCA
>CAZLMS010000123.1:0-6257 GCA_964560645.1 uncultured Flavobacteriales bacterium
GTAATGAAAATTCTCCAAAAACTTGCCAAGCAACGTTTGGATGCCGCTCAAATATATAGAGAACAAAACCGGAACGACCTTGCCGAGGAAGAAGAATTTCAAGCAAAAGTGATTCAAGAATATTTGCCTCAACCTCTATCTGCCGAAGAAATAAAAACTGAGCTCCAAAAAATAATTGAAGAAACCGGAGCTTCCTCCAAAAAAGATTTTGGAAAAGTAATGGGCTTGGCTTCTAAAAAATTAGCCGGGAAAGCCGAAGGAAAAACTATTTCGGAAATTTTAAAAACCTTGTTGCAATAAAATTCGTCAAGTCTGTCAACATCTTCCTTTAAAGGAGTAAATAAACAATAGCCCGTTAATCAATAACGTTATTAACAACTGCGTTTCTCGTGTTTACACTTTTCTTTGTAAATTAAGTATTACTATAACTTAATGTCAAAAATTACGTAAACAAATAATTATGAGAAAAATAATTATCATAATAAGCCTATTTGCAATCTGTTTAAGCTCTTATGCGGGAGGAAATGCCAACGACACAGACACCTTACAGCAAAGCATCGGTATTCAAGACACCTTTGTAATTGAAAAAGACGACCCGGTTCTCTTAGCATTAGAAGAACATTTGAGCGATGCTTTCAGAAATTATTACTGCAATCAAATAGACTCTTCCGTGTGTCAAGCCCCTCTTCATGATTCTATTAAAACTTTTTCGGATGATTATTATCGTGAAAAACTTCGCTTACTTGATGAAGAAACCCCTTTCCGGCTGGCATACAACAATAAAGTAGCTGCTTTTATCAACTTGTATGTCAATAAAAAAACAGAACTAACCGAAAGAGTATTGGGTTTAGCGGAACTTTACTTTCCGCTGTTCGAAGAAATTCTGGATAAATACGATTTACCGCTCGAATTTAAATATCTGGCTGTGGTAGAATCTGCCCTTCGTCCTACGGCACGTTCCAGAAGCGGTGCTATGGGCTTGTGGCAATTTATGTATCACACCGGAAAACTATACGGATTAAAAGTTACCTCATACGTAGATGAAAGGCGAGACCCTGTTAAATCAACCGAAGCAGCTTGCAAATACTTCCAATATCTCTACAAAAAATATCACGACTGGGATTTGGTAATGGCTGCCTACAATTGCGGCCCGGGCAACGTAAACAAAGCCATTCGTCGCTCAGGCGGAAAAACCGATTATTGGGAACTGTGGCCCTACCTTCCAAGGGAAACCCGCGGATATGTTCCCGCATTTATTGCCGTTAATTATGTAATGGAAAATTATGCTGCTCACGGTTTACATCCAATTCCCGCCCCTATTTCTTATTTTGAAACCGACACTGTTTGGATTTCAAAAAGCATCGGGTTTAAACAAATTTCCGAAACCCTAAACATTGACATAGAACTGTTAAGAGCTTTAAATCCGGCTTACAAAATGGACTATATTCCGGTATCTTCTGCTAAAGCATCTTTATTTCTACCCAAAGACAAAATCGGACTTTTTGTATTAAATGAAGACAAAATATACGAATACAAAAAAATAGAAGATGAAAAAGAATTAGAACCCGTATTGGCTCAAGACAAAAGAATTGTACACACTGTGCGCTCCGGCGATGTGTTGGGAGTTATCGCTCAACGATACGGTTGTTCCATTTCCGACATTAAGCAATGGAATAATTTACATAGTTCCCGCATATACCCCGGGCAAAAATTGATAATCTATTCTTCCAAAACCGCTACGGCTCATAAAACCAATCATCAATCGTCAAAATCCAAACCCAACATATCCGTAAACAACACCACAAAATATTATATCATACAAAAAGGCGATACGCTTTGGGATATTGCCAAAGCCACCGGAATAAGCGTGGAAAAACTTAAACAACTCAACAGAGGATTAAACTACAAAAAACTCAAACCGGGAACGAAAATCAAATTGAGCAATGAGGCATAATCAAATATATTTTTTTCTTATTCTTTTTTGTTTTTCGATTTTCACTTCCTGTAAAAATGATAAAAGCAAAAAACCGCTTCCGGGATACACGGGAAATGCCGGCGAAATTGTAGTGGTAGCCAAAGCCGATGAGTTGCGTTCCAGTTTAATTCTGGAGGCTCTGTCTAATACTTTTTTAAGAAATATTCCGGGATTGCCTCAACCGGAACCCGAGTTTGACGTAGTGCGAATACCCAAAAAAGATTTCTCCAGAATTTTTCAACTGCACAGAAACATCTTAATTTTTGAAATTGATAAACTCAATGACAATAAGATACACTACCTGCAAAACCAATGGGCAAAAGGACAAAAAATTGTGGAAATCACGGCGTCATCCGTCCCCCAAGCGGTAAAACTGCTGGAAGAAAATTCCGAAAACATTTTAAACTATTTCAAATTTGCAGAAATAGAACGCCTCATCGAACGAAATAAAAAATTGGGCAACAAAGAAGTGGAAAATCAATTAAAAAAACAATTTAATATTTCACTTACCATCCAAAAAGATGCTTATTTAGCCAAACAAGACTCTAATTTTGCATGGGTGCGCATTGAAAGAGTGCGTAAAAAAGGCGGATATGACCATCGCATAAGTCAAGGACTGATTTTATTTGAAATTCCCTACCGGGATACGGCTCAGCTCAATCTTCAGTACCTTACCCACTTAAAAGACAGTATTACCAAAAAACAAATTCCGGGACCTACCGAAGGCTCTTATATGACCACTTCCTACAAATTAGAAAAACCTTTTGCCCGGAAATACCAACTAAAAAACAAATATGTAACGGAAATAAGAGGCCTGTGGCGAGTAGAAGGAAATTTTATGGGCGGACCTTTTGTACACTTAGCCATTGTGGACGAAAAAAACTCTCGCATTGTAAACATCGTAGGATATGTTTATGCCCCTCAATTCAATAAACGAGATTATCTGAGGGAAATTGAAGCTATGCTATATTCTTTTGAACTCTAAAATTTGCTTTTCGATTTTTGTATATATCTTTGTTCCTTATGAAAGACAAAGACATTCTCTTTGAAGAAAAACAATATTTGGGTTACAACAAATACTCGCTTATTCGCCGAATGGTTATTGCCGTATTCTGTTTTTTAGCTTATTTTTTCTCGGACAATATTGAGGGAGTAAGCAAAAACGAGCCGTCGGGTAATCTTTTATTCTTCATGGGTATTGCCATTCTGATTATATCTGCTTTACTTGTATTTACTCTGCACATGCATACGAAAATTATTCCTGGAAGCATTATTATAGACGGGCTTTGGACTGCTCGGCGGGTAAAAATATCACTCTCCGATATTGTATCCGCCAAAAAAATAAAATACAGCAAATATTTACTTAACCGCCCTGTTTACAATTTACATAAAAAAGGAAAAATTATTTTCTACACACGCGGAAACGAGGCAATAGAATTACAAGATAAAGACGGTATTCGATATATTATTGGGACGCAGCAACCCGACCTTTTTCTTCAAATAGTAAAAAATCAACTAAAAAACAAATAATATCGAAACAAAATTTCAAAAGCTTCGTATTTAAAGTTTAAATTCCAAAAAAAATAAATAAAAATGTTAACAACTTTAAACTACGAAGCCATGTCATCCACTCCAAAGAAACCGGTAGAAATCCAAAAAGAGTTTGTAGGACAATTAAAATTCCCGAGAGAAGAAGTCTTAAAAAATCCCGATTTACAAAAAGAACGCACACAATCTATTCTCAACGCCACGCGGCTGGGTAACGGCTCTAAAATCAAAGTAAAAATTGTATTTGAAGATTCCGAAGGTTTAAAGTTGGTTTACACTACTATTTGGGGAGCTACTCCTAATTTTATCATCCTTAAAAGAGGAGTTACCATTCCTATTAACCGCATTCATTTTATTTCTGCCTATTAACTTATCTTTGCCTCCAAAAACTTTTGAACAATTCGCTAAAAGAAAAGTCCGAAACTGTTTTTTTGCTTATCGCCGCTCTTTTCATTGCGGCTTTGGTAGTATGTAATTTAATAGCCAACAAATTTGTTTCCGTTCCTCTGGGATTTAAAACATTTTATGTTTCTGCAGGCATACTCCCCTACCCGCTCACCTTTCTTATTACCGACATTTTATCGGAAATTTACGGAAAAAGAAAAGCCAATAAAGTGGTAATAGCCGGGTTCTTCGCTTCGGGTTTTACGCTTTTCACCCTATGGTTTGCCAATCAATTTAAAGCCATTCCCGACTCGCCTGTTTCCGACGAAGAGTTTTTTCATGTGTTCGGAAATTCATGGCGAGTTGTCTTAGCATCTATGACCGCTTACCTGACTGCTCAATTGATAGACGTTAGAATCTATCATTTTTGGAAAAACTACACCAAAGGGAAACACTTATGGCTGAGAAATAACGGTTCCACCATTCTGTCTCAATTGGTTGATACGGTTTTAGTCGTGCTGGTATTATTTATAGGCGTTTTGCCTTTTAACAATATTTTAGACTTAATTTTTGACGGATGGCTTTTCAAGGTTATATGTGCTTTAGCCGACACTCCTCTTATTTATATTTCCACATGGATTCTAAGAAAAATGTTTCATTTAAAATTCGGAGAAGAAATAAAAATTTAATTTTTTCCTTTTTAGGATTTTAACAATCTTTTTGTTATTTACTTTTTGATAATTATTTTCCGATTATTTTTGAACCCTAAATAACAAAATCATGAAAAAACTCATTTGGATTTTTCTCGCAATATTGGTGAACATTTCATGGGCATTTGCGCAAATTCACAATCCGGTAAAATGGAAATACAAAGTAGTTGAAAAAAGCCCTACGCAATTTGAACTTCAATTTATTGCAAAAATTGAACCCGGTTGGCATCTTTATTCTCAACATCTGCCAAGCGACGAAGGTCCTGTGGCTACCGCTTTTAATTTCAATGAAAACCCCGGTGTGAAATTTATAGGCTCCGTAAAAGAACCTTCACCTCATACCGAATACGACCCGAATTTCGATATGCAACTTTCTTATTTTGAAAACCAAGTGGTATTCCGACAACTTATCGAAACACAAAAATCTGTAAAAATAACCGGCGAACTTACCTACATGGTATGCGATTCCGTAAAATGTCTGCCGCCGGAATATGTACCTTTTGAGTTTAATGTAACACCTGACATTCCCGAAAAAAAGGAAGATTTATCTCAAGAAATACAAACTGAAGAACCGCCTGCCGACAATCAAATATACAACCCCGTTGAATGGAAAAAAGAAATTAAAGCATTAAAAGACGGTATTTACGAAATAGTTTTTACCGCAAAAATTGAAAACGGATGGCATGTATATTCTTCTACACTAAAAGATGATGAAGGTCCCGTACCGTCAAAAATCACATTAAAACCCTCACCAAACTATGAAGTCATAGATAAATTGGAAGAAAGCGGTGAATTAAAAACCGAATATGACCCGAACTTCGACATGAATCTCACTTGGGCAGAAAATATACTTGTTTTAAAACAAAAAATTAAAGCCCTGTCTCCCGATTTTTTTGTAGAAGGGGAATTGCAATACATGACTTGCGACTCTTCCAAGTGTCTTCCTCCCGAATACATTCCTTTTAAATTGGAAGTGAAAGATGCCGCGGTTTCCAAAATTCAAACGGGAAACAATAAAGCAGAAGTAAAGCGTTCTTTTATAGGAATTTTCATTGCCGGCTTTTTAGGCGGACTTTTAGCATTACTTACCCCTTGCGTTTTCCCTATGATTCCGCTTACTGTGAGTTTTTTCACCAAGCAAAGCAAAACCCGTAGCAAAGGAATTATCAATGCCGTTATCTACGGAATTTCAATTATTGTAATTTATGTATTGCTCGGCTACGGTGTTACCGCTATTTTCGGCGCCGATGCCATGAATGCACTTTCTACCAACGTATGGTTTAACTTAGCTTTCTTTATATTACTCACCGTTTTTGCCATCTCCTTCTTCGGTGCTTTTGAAATTACCCTTCCCTCAAGTTGGGTAAACAAAGTAGATTCCGCATCCGACAAAGGTGGGTTAATAGGCATTTTTTTCATGGCATTTACTCTTTCTTTGGTGTCTTTCTCTTGCACGGGACCTATTATCGGCACTCTATTGGTTGAAGCTGCCGTCAACGGAGGAATCATCGGCCCTATTGCCGGAATGACAGGATTTTCTCTTGCTTTAGCACTTCCTTTTGCTTTATTTGCCGCTTTTCCGGGATGGCTCAATTCTTTACCTCAATCCGGAGGATGGCTTAACTCCGTAAAAGTAGTAC
>CAZLMS010000124.1:0-6234 GCA_964560645.1 uncultured Flavobacteriales bacterium
ATTGTGGTTATTGGCTTTTACTGTAATTTTACTCAGGAAACTTTAAACAACTTTAATAAAAGAAATGTTATCAAAAAGCCGCTTAATACAAAAAATAATACTACACCTAATTTACCCACGAGCCTAATAAAAGGTACTCCCCAGTAATTTTCAATACCAAAAATTGATTTAAGCTGTTCTATATGGTGAATTATAACCATTCCTGCGGCTATAAATCTTAATCCATTTAAATTTGGAAAATACACTTTTGTCATACAATTCAATTTTTTTATGTTAAACTATAACTCCATCTTTCAAATGGATGATGCGTTGTGTTTTTTCGGCGATATCGGGTTCATGGGTTACGATAATAACGGTCATCCCTTCTTTGTTTACCTCTGTAAGCAAATCCATTACCTCGTTGGAGGTTTTGGAGTCCAATGCACCGGTAGGTTCGTCGGCTAATATAATGGAAGGCTCGGCAATCAATGCTCTGGCAATAGCTACCCTTTGTTTCTGCCCGCCCGAAAGTTCAGAGGGTAAATGTTCCGCCCAATCTTTCAGTCCTACTTTGTCTAAATATTCCAATGCCTTTCGATTGCGTTCTTTTCGACTTATTCCTCTGTAATATAAAGGCAAAGCCACATTTTCCATGGCGGTTTTAAAACTAATTAGGTTAAACGATTGAAACACAAAGCCTATGAATTTATTTCTGTAATATGCGGCTTGTTTTTCCGAAAGGTTTTTAATCAAAGTGTTGTCTAAATAATATTCTCCGCTATCGTAATCGTCTAGAATTCCCAATATGTTGAGTAATGTGGATTTGCCGCTTCCGGAAGAACCCATTATGGAAACCATTTCACCGTTTTCAATGGTTAAATTCAGATTTTTTAAGACATGTAAACTTGACTTTCCCGTTTTGTAAGACTTGTTAATATTGATAAGTTTTATCATATCAATTGCAATAATAGATAAAAATCAAGTGTTTAAGATGTCCGTAATTTTAAGCGGCATTATTTTATGTTAAGCATAAAAAAAGCCCCCATAAGGAGGCTCTCTTTTTGAGTAAGGTTTTATTAAAAAGTTAATTTTCCAATGCTTCGGCTCCTGCCACAATTTCCAATATCTCTTTGGTAATTGCCGCTTGTCGAGCTTTATTGTATTCCAATGATAAGGTTCGTTTCAATTCTGCCGCATTGTCTGTAGCTTGATGCATGGCTGTCATACGTGCGCCGTGTTCAGCAGCATGAGAATCCAACAAGGCTTTGTATAATTGGGTTTTAAGAGACTTAGGGATAAGTATTTGAACAATTTCTTCTTTTGCCGGTTCAAAGATATAATCTATTGAAGAAGCGGCTTGCTCTTCAGGAGGAAGAATAGGTAAGAATTGTTCATCCATTATAATTTGTGAAGCTGCATTTTTAAATTTATTGTAAACCAAGATAATTTTGTCAAAATTTCCTTCGGCAAATTGAGCCATTAAATGCTCAGCTATCGGGGCTACATTGTCATATACCAATGCGTCAAACAGTTTTCCTAATTCTGTTCCCGCTTCCGTATAATAATTAGGTGTTTTCTTAAAAACATCTTCTGTTTTTTTTCCTATGCAAAGCACTTTCACCTCTTTGTCCTCTTGTTCGAACCGGGAAACTAAGGCTTTGGTTTTTTTTATGATATTGGCATTAAATGCGCCACACAAACCTCTGTTTGAAGTAATAGAAACTAACAGTATGTTTTTTTCTTCTCTTTGTTGAGAATAAATTCCTTCGGAAGCATCTAATCCTGCCGAAAGGTTAATAAGAATTTCTTGTAGCTTTTCGGCATAGGGACGCATTTGAATGATGGCATCTTGTGCTCTACGAAGTTTTGCCGCAGAAACCATCTTCATGGCAGAGGTTATCTGCATGGTAGAGTTTACGGATGCTATTCTGTTTCTTACTTCCTTTAAGTTTGGCATAATTAAGCTTTGTATTTTTCAACTAACTCCAAGCAAACTTTTTTCAATGTTTCGGTAACCTCATCGGTAAGTTTTCCGGCTTTAAGTTCATCTAACACACTTCTGTATTGTGCATCCAATAAATCCAAATATTCTTTTTCAAAGGCTCTTACCTTTTCTACCGGTACATCTTTCAAAAGATTGTTAGTTCCACAGAAAATAATGGCAATTTGTTTTTCAACCGGAAGCGGAGAGTTCTGAGGCTGTTTAAGTATTTCCACGTTTCTGGCTCCTTTGTCCAATACGGCTTTGGTTGCCGAATCCAAATCAGAACCGAATTTAGCAAATGCTTCAAGCTCTCTATATTGCGCTTGATCGAGTTTGAGTGTTCCCGCTACTTTTTTCATGGATTTGATTTGAGCAGAACCTCCTACACGAGATACGGAAATACCTACGTTAATAGCGGGACGAACACCGGAGTTGAACAAATTGGCTTCCAAGAAAATCTGTCCGTCGGTAATAGAAATTACGTTGGTCGGAATGTATGCGGAAACGTCACCCGCTTGCGTTTCAATGATTGGTAAAGCCGTCAAAGAACCACCTCCTTTTACTTTTCCTTTTAAAGATTCGGGCAAATCATTCATTTGAGCAGCAATGTCATCGTTTTGATTGATTTTTGCCGCGCGCTCCAATAATCTTGAGTGAAGATAAAATACATCTCCGGGATATGCTTCACGACCGGGAGGACGACGAAGCAATAATGACACCTCGCGATATGCAACCGCTTGTTTAGATAAATCATCATACACAATCAAAGCCGGACGACCGGTATCTCTAAAATATTCTCCGATAGCAGCTCCTGCAAATGGTGCGTAAAACTGCATTGGTGCGGGATCAGAAGCGTTGGCGGCAACTACAATGGTATAATCCATCGCGCCGTTTTCTTCCAAAGTTTTTACGATTCCTGCTACCGTAGAACCCTTTTGTCCACAGGCTACGTAAATACAATAAACAGGTTCACCTCTGTCGTAAAATTCTTTTTGATTGATAATGGTATCTATAGCTACAGTTGTTTTACCGGTTTGCCGGTCTCCGATAATCAACTCCCGTTGTCCTCTTCCAATAGGAATCATGGCGTCTATCGCCTTAATACCGGTTTGTAAAGGTTCATTTACCGGTTGACGGTAAATAACACCGGGAGCTTTTCGTTCCAAAGGCATTTCAAATAGTTCCCCTTCTATGGGCCCTTTTCCGTCAATAGGATTTCCAAGGGTGTCCACAACTCTTCCCACCATTCCTTCTCCTACCTTAATAGATGCAATTTTATTGGTTCGTTTTACGGTGTCTCCTTCCTTAATGGCTTTAGTGTCTCCGAGGATTACAGCTCCTACATTGTCTTCTTCAAGGTTCATCACAATACCTTGAATGCCGTTATTAAATTCTATCAGCTCTCCGGATTGTACTTGTGTAAGTCCGTAAATACGGGCAATACCGTCACCAACTTGGAGAACCGTTCCTACTTCTTCCAATTCTGCATCGGTTTTTACACCGGCTAATTGCTGACGTAAAATTGCGGATACTTCTGCGGGTTTTATTCCAGCCATAGTTTTATGAATTTAAAAATCTTTAATGTATAAATTTCCGGTAAATGAATTTTTCATAGCTTCCAACTTGTGTTTTACGGAAGCGTCTATTTGTTTGTCTTTTATTCTGATAATAAATCCTCCGATAATGTCGGGATTTACTTTTTCTTCAATTTCAATCTCTTGTCCGTCTTTGGCCAATATTCCTAAAATTTCTTGTTTTATCTTATCATCTAAAGGAACAGCAGATGTAACTCTCGCCGTAACGATATTTTTTTGCTCTTTATACAAGTTGATAAATGCCAGTGCTATTTGATGTAAAATATTCTCTCTGTGTTTTTTAGTTATGAGTTCAATAAAGGCAAACGTAAGCGGAGAAAAGTCTTTTTTAAACAATGCCGAAAGTATATCCAACTTTTTATCATGATTAATAATAGGGCTTTTCAGCATTACTACTAACTCATGACTGTCATTACAGGTCTGATAAAATGCTTGCATATCTGCAAATACCTTATCAAGCTGATTTTGTTCAATTGCTAATTGCAAGAGTGCCTTTGCATAACGTATGGCAACTTTGGTCGCAATCATCTTAGTTGAGGTTAACTTCGTTTAAATAATTTTCTACCAGTGCTTTTTGCTTGTCTTCGGAAGAAAGCTCCGTTTTAAGAATTTTTTCCGCTATCTCAATGGAAAGGGTTGCCACTTGATTTTTCAATTCCGTAAGCGCAGCCTGTTTCTCATGTTCAATGCTTTGACGTGCATTTTCAATCATTGCATCAGCTTCTTTTTTAGCCTGCATTTTTGCTTCACTTACAATTCTTTCTTTTGTTTCTTTTGCTTCCTTTAGCATGGCATCTCTTTGCGCCCGTGCTTCTTTTAACAACTCTTCGTTTTTTGCTTGTAACGCCTCCATTTCCGCTTTAGCCCGCTCTGCAGATTTAAGCGCCTCTTCAATGGTTTGTTCTCTTTCTTTTAAGGACTCTAAAATGGGCTTCCATGCCATTTTTTTCAAAATAACCAATACGGTCAAAAAAGCGATTGAAGTCCAAATTACGGTTCCTAAACTTACTTCTAACATATTTATTTTGTTTTAATGTTTTTCATTTTACCGTAAGGAAAAGATGCCGGCTCTTGCCAACCGCAAGAGCCGGAACATCATTAACCTAATACTACTAACAAACAAACGATTACGGCAAAAAGTGCCACCCCTTCCACAAGGGCAGCTGCCACAATCATGTTAGCTCTGATGTCGCCGGTAGCTTCAGGCTGACGTGCCATTGATTCTAATGCAGAGGCACCGATTTTTCCGATACCCAAACCTGCACCAATTGCTGCCACACCTGCTCCTAAGCCGGCCATTCCTGCTGCTTCTGCAGCTAATAATACTGCTAATAATTCCATAATTAGTTATTTAAAAAGTTAAACATTAGCCAAATTTAATGGTGTGCTTCTTCCACTGCCGCACCAAAATAAAGTGCTGCCAAAAGCGTAAACACATACGCTTGTAAAAAAGCCACCAGTAATTCAATAAAATTCATAAAAATCATAAATGCCACCGAGCCTATCCCTACTCCATATCCTAAAGCCGGACCACCACTCTGAGCAAATATGAATATCAAACTTGTAAAAGCCAGTATAATAATATGTCCTGCCGTAATATTTGCCGTCAATCGGACCATCAACACAATAGGTTTAATAAAAATTCCCGCCAATTCGATGGGTACTAAAATAAACTTAATGGGTAGCGGCACATTAGGGGGCCATAAAATGTGCATCCAATAGTGGCTGTTTCCGTTAATAGTTGTAATAATAAACACAAAAGCTGCCAAAACAGCCGTAATACTTAAAGTTCCCGTTATGTTAAAACCTCCTATAAAAGGTATAAGCCCCAACAAATTGGACACCCAAATAAAAAAGAAGGTGGTTAATAGAAACGGTAAAAATTTTTCTGCTTTTTTCTCGCCTATAGAAGGAATTGCCACTTCATCTCTTATGAATAAAATAAGCGGCTCTAAGAGAGACTGAATACCTTTAGGAGCTTGGTTTTTACGTTCTTTATATTTTTTTGCTGCCGAGCCGAAGAGCAAAATCAAAATAAAAGCTGATATAAAAAGCCCCAATACATTTTTGGTAATCGACAAATCAAAAGCAGCTTTGTTTACAGGATGCCCGTGTTCATCTAACTGCAAACCTTCCGGTGCTTCGTATATTTTTTCATGAAACAACACCAATCCGTCATGCTCAAAGTATTCTACTTTCTTAACTCCATGCGAGGTTTCAATTTCAAGCTCTTTAGGATTATGGTAAAAGTGAGATGACGAAAACAACTTGACACCTTCATCCGTCTTAACTATCACCGGAAGATAAATGGCAAAATCCCCGATAATATGAATTTCATGCGCATCTTTTATATGATGCATAATCATTTCTCCGGCATTAAACTTTTCCTCTCCGGAACTTTCAGAAGCAAAAGAAAAAGAAGGGGCTGCTAATAAAACTGCAACCAAAAACGCAATCCACTGAATTTTAATCCATTTACCTCTCATAAATGTAAAATACCGTTTAAAAATCGGTGGCAAAAGTAGAGAATAGTTTAATATGATTGAAGAAAAATTTTGTTTTTTAATTGGAACCCCTGTTAAAATTTTGTCCATTACGTTAAAATCAAAAATTCATCTCGAATATATGCTGACAAATCATTTGATTATTACCAATTAATAATAAATAAGAAAAATG
>CAZLMS010000125.1:0-6180 GCA_964560645.1 uncultured Flavobacteriales bacterium
ACCACTCCGGCTTCTTTTTCTTCTTGAGAAAGCACCGCTTCTGATGATGCTAAAGGCTCAAGGGTTAGCCCGAGAATGCTCAATCCGGATTTTTGCACGCATTTTACAATATTTTTAATAGCGTTTATTTGTCCGGTAATGATATGAAAATTGGCTTCTAAACGCGTTCCCACTCTACCAATAGGGTCTTTTATGCCGTGTTCGTTATCCACTGTAAAATCTTGCGGCAAAATATGTATGATTTCTTCTCCGGGCAACATTGCCAGATGACGCATATCTTCAATGAGCTTATCAATATGTTCGGGTTTTATTTCTTCGTCGGTATCTTTAAGCACCAAACTGCCTCTGTGTTGAAGGCTTTTTATATGCTGTCCGGCAATTCCTACGTTTACTTCATTGATTTCAATTCCCGACTGTCGTTCGCATTCTTCCACCGCTCTCTTAATGGCATGAACCGTTGGGGTAATATGAGATACCACACCTCGGGTAACCCCGGTAGATTCTGCCTTTCCCATTCCCAGAATCTCAAGTTTTCCGTGCTCGTTCTTTCGACCTACGATACATACAATTTTGGTTGTTCCGATGTCCAACCCGGCGACAAATTCGTTACTCATTGTTGATGTTTTTTGTTCTACGTTTTCCATAATTTTATTTTTTCACACAGACTACCTGATTTTTATACTTCAAGTTTATAACCGAATATTTGTTCCATCCGGCATTAGGCAATCCTTTTTGGTAAAAAATTCTGAGTTTTTCAAACTTTTCGTTCAGGTTAGTTGTGTCGCCGATTACAATTATATGATTTCCTACTCTTGGAATTAACTCCATTTCAAATTGTTCATTAACATACAATTGTTGAATTTGTGCTTTCCAAAACTCGCTTTGGTTGATGTATCGGGCTACTGCCAAGATTTTTGCCAACATAAAATGACGGGGTAAAGAATCGGTTTCGGGGTCTAAATCATTGATATTTTTTCCGACATACGATATAAAATCGTCATAAATATGTCCGTTGGCTATCAGAACCCTCGGAGAATATTTAGTAGAAAACGGCATTAAATACCCTTTTTCGTCTATATAGAAACTGTCTTTTTTTCGGTTATATATTCGCACTATGGGATTTCGTTGTTTTACCTTCACGTGAACAGTGCCTCCTATTGTCTCGTAAACTTCTGCCGATTCTATTGCCGGATGGTTTTCTATTTGACGTTCCAGTAGAGCAATATTAACTGCAGAAAGCAAGGTGTCTTTTTTATATCCCATGTCTTCAAAATACTCTTTAATATCATCTTCATTTACAAAAAAATGATTGTTAGAATAATCTATGTTTACTGTAACTCCTTTAAATTTAACACTTTGCATTTTTTTGCCCGCAAACCCCATCGACAATATTAGCACCATTGCCAGGAAGCTTAATATCCATATTTGTTTATTTATTTTCATTCGGATAGTTTTTGTTTTAACGGTTCTATTAAACGGTCTATATCTCCCGCTCCCATAGTTAATAACACATCACCAAAAAATTCTTTTCCGGCTGATTGAAGCAATTCTTCTTTTGTAAGAAGTTGTTTATTTTTATTTTGAATTTTATCCAGAATAAGTCGCGAAGAAACTCCTTCAACAGGCAGTTCTCGCGCAGGGTAGATGTCGAGCAAGATTATTTGGTTTAAAGGCTCTAAACTTTGTGCAAATTCATCTGCAAAATCGCGGGTTCTGGAATATAAATGCGGCTGAAACACGCCGGTGATTTTCTTTTCCGGATAAACTTCTTTAACCGAATTTACTATCATTTCTATTTCCTTGGGATGGTGGGCATAATCGTCAATAAAAGCAAAATCTTCTTTTTCAATTATATATTCGCCTCTTCGTTTTACTCCTTGATAGGTTTTTAATGCATCGCAAATCTGCTCAATGGTAAGTCCCAATTCTAATGCCACAGCTGCGGCTGCAAGAGTGTTTTCTATATTGTGAAATCCGATTAAAGGTGAAAAAAGAGAAGTTTTTGAAGTCTGTGGAGTATAAATGTCAAATTGAAAACAGTTCCGGAAAATATGCACATTATCGGCATAGTAATCGGCTTTTTCCGACAGGTGATAAGTTTTTTGAACTGCTGCGGTTTTCAAATTTTCTAATATATTTTTCTTCTTGATAAGCAATCCGCCATCGGGTAACAACCGTGCAAATTGCTCAAATGCTTTTTCCAGTTGTTTTTTTTCTCCATATATATCCAAATGGTCGGCATCTGTGGATGTTATTACCGCAATATCGGGATGTAAATGCAAAAAAGAGCGGTCGTATTCGTCGGCTTCTACTACTAATATTTCTTCTTTATCGGAAAGCACCAAATTGGATTGGTAATTTTTCATAATCCCGCCGACAAAACCGATTACATTTTTACCGTTGTGTTTTAAAATATGCGTAATAAGGGAAGATATAGTAGTTTTTCCGTGAGTTCCGGCAACTGCCACGGTAAATATGTTTTTAGAAATCCAGCCCAAAACCTCTGCTCTTTTATGCATGGAATATTCGGTGCATTTTTGAAAAACTTTTGTGTTTTTAGGAACAGCCGGTGTATAAATCACCAAGTCGGGATTGGAAAGAACCTTGTCAGGATTATCATCAAAATGCAACTTTGCACCTTTGCGTTGCAATATGTCCGTCACGGGAGAAGGTGTTTTGTCATAACCGTAAACCTTTACGCCCTTATGCAAAAAATATAACGCCAAGGCGCTCATACCTATTCCGCCTATGCCTAAAAAATAAACAGTATGTATATTTTTTAAATTCATCTTCTTATCAATCCAATTACTTGTTGTGCTATAAGCTCATCGGCATCTTTAATTCCAAGTCCTTTTATATTGTCGGAAAGCTGCTGAAGTTTTTCTTTGTCGTTAATTAAACTATCGAGTGTTTCGATAAGTTTTTCTTGTGCTTCATTGTTTTTAACCAGCAATGCCGCATTGTGATTTACCAACGCCATGGCATTTTTGGTTTGATGGTCTTCCGCCACATAAGGTGAAGGCACTAAAATAGAGGGTTTTTCCACTACCATAAGTTCAGAGAGCGACAAGGCTCCTGCTCTTGATATTACGATATCTGCCATGGCATACGCATAATCCATTTTTTGAATAAAATCGAAAACTTTTACATTGGAAATTTGAAGGTCTGCCACTTTAGATTTGGCTTTTTCAAAAAACGTTTTACCGGTTTGCCAAATCAACTGCACATCATTATTTTTAAAGTAATCTAAATGATTGTATATTGCTTCATTGATACTTAATGCCCCCAAACTTCCTCCCATTGACAAGACAGTGGTTTTTTCTTCTTTTAACCCGAAGAAGTTAGCTGCTTTATGTCTTTTTCCTTCTATTTCAATTATTTCTTTTCTGATGGGATTTCCCGTAAAAACAATTTTCTCTTTCGGAAAAAAACGCTCCATTTTGTCGTATGCCACACATATCATATCTACTTTTTGGGCTAAAATTTTATTGGTAATTCCCGGATAAGAATTTTGTTCTTGAATTAAGGTGGGAATACCCATTTTAGCTGCTTGATATAATAATGGTCCGCTTGCATACCCTCCTACTCCGACTGCCACATCAGGGCGAAACTTTTGAATAATTTTTTTCGATTTTACCAAACTCGACCACACTTTAAAAGGAAATGATAAGTTTTTTAAAGTAAGTCGCCTTTGAATACCACTAATCCATAAACCTTCAATAGGATACCCGTATTGAGGCACTTTTTCCATTTCCATGCGGTCCTTCGCTCCTACAAAAAGTATTTCGGCATTGTATTTATCACGCAACACATTAGCGATAGCTATAGCCGGAAAAATATGTCCTCCGGTACCTCCGCCCGATATGATTATTTTCGGTTTCAAATCTTATTCGGTTTTAAATATTCTTTCTCTCTGCTTACGCTCAATATAATGCCGAGAGCCACAAACGTAAACCAAATGGATGTTCCTCCCATGCTGATTAAAGGTAGCGGTTGTCCGGTAACCGGTATTAAGTTAGTAGCTACCGCCATATTTACAAATGCCTGAAAAACTAACAAAAACGACAAACCGAAAACCAATAAGGAGCCAAATGTTTTTTGTGTGTTTACGGTTATCCTTATTGCCCTGATAAACAATATAATGTATAAAAGCAATACGAAAACACCGCCTATTAAGCCATATTCCTCCACTACAATCGCATATACAAAATCCGAGTAAGGATGTGGAAGAATGCTTCTTTCGGTACTCTTTCCCGGACCTTTCCCCGTAATTTTACCGGTTGCAATGGCTATTTTGGAATGCTCTACCTGATAATTGCCTTTTGCATCTTCTTTATTAAAATTTTCAATTCTGTTTACCCATGTTTGTGCTCTTGGAAAAACCTTGGGAAACGACACCCCTACCAATAATACAAATCCGAACAACACCAGACCCGCCGCTATAACCGAAGCTATATGCAAGATTTTCACCCGTCCTATAAACATCATGGCTGCACTTACCGTAAAGACAAGTAAAGCAGTGGAAAAATTAGCCGGCAATATCAGCAAACAAGTAATAATCACAGGTATTACAATAGGCAGAAAGCCTTTTTTAAAATCATGAATAACATTTTGCTTAATGGAAATGGTTCTGGCTAAATACATAATAAGCGCAATTTTGGCAAAATCGGATGTTTGAAACCGCTGATTGATAATAGGAATGGTAAGCCAGCGACTGGCGTTATTCACATTAGCTCCAAACAACAAGGTTAAAATTAGAAGAACTATTCCCGTATAAAAAGCCAATACGGATATTTTGCTCAAATATGTATATTTTAAATTATGAATGAAATACATAATAAAAAACCCGGCTACAATGAAAAAAGAATGCTTGGCTAAATAATACATGGAATTTCCATCGTGATACTTATAAGCCAACGTGGCTGTAGCACTGTAAACAACCAAAACAGAGGCAATTGCCATAAAAAAAGCAATTACCCAAATAACCCTGTCGCCATGTATTTTTTGAATGATTTGACTCATTTGTTTTATTAAAGTTTGTTTACTATTCTCTTAAAATCCTCTCCTCGCTTTTTGTAATTTTCATAAAAACGAAAAGAGGAACTTGCCGGAGAAAACAATACTACCTCGCCCGAATTACTAAACTCCAAGGCAATTTCTACTGCCTTCTCCAAAGTGGTGGTTTCTGCAAAGCAATCCACGGTTTTAATCAAATGTTTTAATGACGCCGGGATATGCTCTCCGATATACACCACAGATTTTACTTTTTCCTGTACCATGTCTTGAAAAAACGTGTAATCCGTTTCACTTTCGGATTCCATTAAAATCCAGTTTACAGGTACATTAATTTCCGACAATGAAAACAAACTTGCATGAACATCGGTAGCCTTGGAATCGTTAATAAAATCCACACCGTTATATTCTCTCACCCATTCCATGCGATGTTCTATATCATTATTGTAAGCTCTTTTATTTACAATATCTTCTATTTTATTAAGATTGATTGTTTTCATAATATTGTTTTTTATAGTGCTCTTACACATTCTTTAAACTGACGACCCCGGTCTTCGTAATTGTCAAACAAATCAAAGCTGGCGCAAGCAGGAGATAGCAAAACAGTGTCTCCTTTTTTGCCTATTTGATAAGAAATACCGACCGCAGCTTCCATACTTCCGGCTTCTATCATCGGTATATTCAACGGCTTAAAAGCCTCCATTAATTTGGTATTGTCTTTCCCCAAACATACAATGGCTTTAACTTTTTCTTTTACCAGTGGTTCAAGAATAGAGTAATCATTACCTTTATCCACGCCACCTGCAATCCATATAACGGGAGGCTTTACCGATTCTAAGGCATACCAAGTTGAATTTACATTGGTAGCTTTGGAATCGTTGATAAATTTAATGCCGTGTACATCCACCACATGCTCGAGGCGATGTTCGACATTTTGAAAGTCCGATAAACTTTCGCGAATTACGTCTTTGCGTAATTCTAACACCCGAGCGGCTATTGAACTCGCCATGGTGTTGTAAATGTTGTGCTTGCCTTTCAGGCTAAAGTCAAATACACTCATAGTTGTTTTTTGGTTTTTGAGGGTTATTACTATTTGGTTGTTTACTAAACATGCTCCTTCTTGAATATTTTTTTCGATAGAGAACGGCAGCTTACGGCTTGCTACGG
>CAZLMS010000126.1:0-6176 GCA_964560645.1 uncultured Flavobacteriales bacterium
GCAGCGGCATACACATTTTTACCTTCTACGCCTTCCGTTTTAATATCAATACCCGCATGATAATGATTACTTCTTATTTCGCCGTAGTTGCCGGCAAGTAATAAAGGAATGTCGAGAGGCGAGCGAAAATAATTTTGCGGATATTTAAACTCCAAAGAATCCTTATTTTGTCCCAATAGGCTGTAAGACAATTGTATAAGAACACAGGTTAAAAGAATAGGTTGAAATACGAATTTTTTCATTAATTTTTTGTTTTCAAAAATACGGGCAGCAAAAGCAGTATTTACAAGACTTTGAAAAAATATTCAACACTTTTGCGTTGAATTATTATCAAAATATCAAATCTAAATCTTAACTTTGCAGTATGTCCAGTGTAACGGATAACATATACGAAATAAACAAAAACATTACCAAACTGCTTAATTTCACTAAAAAATTAAAGCATGAAAACGAAAAATTAAATATTCAAATAACCGAATTAAAAAAAGAAATTGAACAACTAAAAAAAGAAAAAGAAGCATTAAATAACAAATACAATGCATTAAAATTAGCCAAAAACATAACAGGCGACAAACAAGCGACCCTGGAAACAACTTTAAAGATTAATGAATTGGTGCGGGAAATAGACAAATGCATTGCAATGTTAAACAGATAATATGTCAAAAAAACTGCATATAAAAGTAAACATAGGAGGACGAGACTATCCGCTATCCGTAAAACCGGAAGAAGAACCCTATGTGAAAAAGGCAGTAGAAATGATAAATGAAAACATAAAAGAGTTAAAAGAAAATTATGCAGTAAGTGATAAAATAGACCTGTTATCCATGACCGCTTTGCTGTTTGCTACCAAAGTAGCCGAAGGTAAAACCGGAACGGCAGAAGATATCAATCTGCTGCAAAAAACTCAAGAAATAAACGACAGATTATCTGTTTTTTTGCAAGAAAACAACGTTCTTTAAATAGAATAACAATATAGCCCGCACACCAGTTAGGCAAACTCAACACTTTAATCGTTAAGGGAATCCTAACTGCACTAGAATAGGCCTGTTTACCCTCGTGGGATTCTGCTTCGGCAGGACGCTGGACATTCGAACTGCAGTTGTAACCCTAAACCTTTACTTTTTGGGGTTTGCACTAACCCATGTGCGGGCTTTTTTATGTATAACTTTTAAAATTTAAGAGAAATGTTAGTAGTAATAGGATTCATTGTAGGACTGGCTGTAGGAATAGGGATTTCTTACCTGTTAATTAAGAAATCCATAGAGAAAAAAGCCGAACAAATTATTAAAGATGCCGAAGCAGATGCCGAAGTAATTAAAAAAGAAAAAATACTTCAGGCAAAAGAAAAGTTTCTTCAATTAAAAGAAGAACACGAAAAACTTATCAATCAACGAAACCAAAAAATTCTCGACGCCGAAAACCGTGTTAAACAAAAAGAAACCACACTAAATCAAAAGCTGGCGGAAGTAAATAAACAGCTTAAAGAGATAGAAGAAAAAGAAAAAAATCTCAATAAACTTATCGAGTCCAATACCAAAAAACAAGAAGAACTCGAAAAACAACGTCAAGAAATTGTAAAGAAAATCGAAAACCTTTCCGGTATAAGTGCCGAAGATGCCAAAAAAGAATTGATGGAGCTTCTTAAAAATGAAGCTCAAACTCAAGCAATGGCATATATTAAAGATATTCAGGAAGAAGCTAAACTTACCGCCAACAAAGAAGCTAAACGTATTGTAATTCAAACCATTCAGAGAGTTGCTGCCGAACAGGCGGTAGAAAACTCCGTATCGGTGTTTAACATTGAAAGCGATGAGATTAAAGGGCGAATTATCGGACGCGAAGGACGAAATATTCGCGCATTAGAAGCCGCCACCGGAGTAGAAATTATTGTAGATGATACTCCCGAAGCTATATTACTCTCCTGCTTTGACCCTGTAAGACGGGAAATAGCAAGATTATCATTGCATCAACTGGTAAGTGACGGAAGAATACACCCTGCGAGAATCGAAGAAGTGGTAGCCAAAACCAAAAAAATGCTTGAAGAAGAAATCATTGAAACAGGAAAACGAACCTGTATTGATTTAGGAATACACGGGTTGCATCCGGAGCTTATCAGAATGGTAGGTCGTATGAAATACCGTTCTTCTTACGGACAAAACCTATTGCAACACTCTCGCGAAGTAGCCAATCTTTGTTCCATTATGGCAGCCGAGTTAGGATTAAACGTAAAACTGGCTAAAAGAGCCGGATTATTACATGATATAGGTAAAGTATCGGATGAAGAATTAGAACTTCCTCACGCTATTCACGGAATGAAGCTGGCAGAAAAATACGGCGAGAAACCCGAAGTTGTGAATGCCATCGGGGCGCACCATGATGAAATAGAAATGAAAACACTTATAGCTCCTATAGTACAAGTTTGCGATGCCATTTCCGGTGCACGTCCGGGTGCGAGACGCGAAGTAATGGAAGCCTACATCCAACGGTTGCAAGATTTGGAAAATATAGCTTTAGAACAAGAAGGTGTAACCAAAGCGTATGCTATTCAGGCAGGTAGAGAATTGCGAGTTATGGTGGAAAGCGAAAAAGTAGACGACAATAAAGCAGCTGAAATATCGTTTAACATTGCCAACAGAATCCAAAACGAAATGACCTACCCCGGACAAGTAAAGGTTACGGTAATTAGAGAAACAAGAGCAGTAAATATTGCAAAATAGCAACGTTGGAATATCCTAAAATAACAAACAAAAAAGTATTGGTTACGGGCGGAGCCGGCTTTATCGGCTCCAATTTGTGCAAATCGCTTTTAGAACATGAAAACAAAGTGATTTGTTTGGACAATTTAGCCACCGGAAAAAAAGAAAACATAGAGCCTCTGCTGCCTCACCCTGATTTTGAATTTTTAGAAGGCGATATCAGAGATTTGGATACCTGCCTCAAGGCTACATCCGATGTGGATTTGGTGCTACACCAAGCCGCTTTAGGTTCCGTGCCTCGCTCCATAAACGACCCGCTTACAACCAACAGCGTGAATATTACGGGTTTTCTCAACATGCTCGAAGCAGCAAAAAACAATAAAGTGGAAAGGTTTATATATGCGGCGAGTTCATCTACTTACGGCGACAGCAAAGAACTTCCGAAAGTGGAAGAACGCATAGGCAAACCTTTATCTCCATACGCTGTTACCAAATATGTAAACGAACTGTATGCCAAGGTGTTTTCCGATTTATACGGAATTAAAGTTATCGGATTAAGATATTTCAACGTATTCGGTCGAAACCAAGATCCCGACGGTGCTTATGCAGCGGCTATTCCGAAGTTTATCAAAACTTTTATCAATCACCAATCGCCTGAAATATACGGAGACGGCACACAAACCAGAGACTTTACTTATATAGACAACGTGATACAAGCCAACCATTTAGCGGGAACAACCCAAAATAACCATGCATTTAACGAAGTCTATAATGTAGCCTTTGGAGAAAATTATACGCTTAACCAAATTATTCAAAAAATTAAAGAATTGTTGTCTAAATATGACCGTGCCATAATGAATATTCCCGTTAAATATGCTCCTCCGCGAAAAGGAGATATAAAACATTCTTTAGCATCTATCGAAAAAGCCAAGAAAAACTTGGGATATAACCCTTCCCATTCCGTTATACAAGGATTGGAAGAAGCCATTGATTGGTATTGGCAGTATTTTCATCAAAAAGCAAAACAAAATGCTTAAATAAGCCATTGGCTAAAATCCTTACATTTGCCCAAAATTTTTTGAAAAATGGCAAAATTTTTTCCTTTAAAAGTAAAAGAAATAGTAAGACAAACCCCTTTGGCAGTTTCCATAACTTTTGACATACCCGAAAATTTAAAAGACACTTTTTCCTATAAGGCAGGGCAATATATTACACTTCGTTTTCACATAAACGGCGAAGAACTCAGAAGAAGCTACTCTTTAAGCTCAGCTCCTTATGAAAATAAATACACTATTGCCGTTAAAGAAATCGAAAACGGTAGAGTTTCGGGATATATTAACCGTAATTTAAAAGAAGGCGATGTGGTGGAAGTAATGCCGCCTATGGGAAATTTCACCTATAATTTTTCGCCCGGCAATTCAAAACATTATTTGTTTTTTGCAGCCGGATCGGGAATTACGCCCGTTATTTCCCTTATCAAACAAGGACTGCATGAAGAACCGAATAGTAAATTTACGCTTTTCTTTTCCAACAAAACGGAACAAGATATCATATACAAAAACGAACTGGAAGAATTAGCGGCAAGCCATCCGAATTTTAAAATTTATCACGTGTTTACACGACAAGCATGCGACAACAAAGTGCTGGAAGGAAGAATAAACAAACAAAAATGCTTCGACTTGATGGAAGCATTTCCGGAAATAAAAAACGCCGATGAAGTATTTGTATGCGGTCCCGAGCCGATGATTTTGGAAGTGAAAAAAGCATTTACGGAAAAGGGCTATCAAGAAAATCAAATACATTTTGAACTTTTCACTACACCTACCCAACAACCTGAAGCACTACAAGGCAAAACGGAAACCGATTTTCAAGGAAAAGCACATGTGATTGTGATTATGGACGGAGAAGAATATGAATTTGACATGGATGCTTCTAAAGAAAATATCTTAGACGCCGCTATTGAACATGGTGTAGATGCACCTTTCTCGTGCAAAGGAGCTGTTTGTTGCACATGTAAAGCCAAGGTAATGGAAGGAAAAGCCGTAATGGATATGAATTACGCATTAACCGACGAAGAAGTGGAAGAAGGATATGTGCTTACTTGCCAGGCGCATCCTGCAACCCCGAAAGTAGTAGTAGATTACGACGAGATATAAAAAAATGTTTTTAATTACAACAGTATCTTCAATATCCGTTTTAATTTATTGGGGTCTGTTGTTTTTATTGAAAAAAATTTTTTCGGAAACTTCCTTCTTTATCTTTTCAAGAATTGCAGGTGGGATACTGTTCGGATTCACGGCTTTTTATTTTTCGGAACAATCTTTCCGAATATTGGGATTGCATTTCACTTCACCCGGTTATACGATTCTTTTTATCATTGCAGGCATCGTAATAACGTATTGGTTTACCCGCAAGTTTTTGATTACAAACGCGGTAAATATTGCCAACTATCCCCAAATAAGACTTCCGAAATGGAGCAAAACACTATTTATTTTAAACAAAATAAGCTGGGCAATATACCTTACCGGCTACGAACTCCTCATAAGAGGTTTATTGTTTTACTATCCCGTATTTGTGTTAAATATTCCTCTTTATATAGTTTTTCCATTAAACATTTTGTTCTATGCCTTAGCTCATCTACCCAAAGGAAAAATGGAAACTTTAGGCTCCGTTCCTGTAGGAATCATTATGGGATTAAGCGTTATTTTTCTCAAAAACATATATTTTCCGGTAATAGTTCATTGGTTTATGGGCTGGTTTAACGAAGGTTTGAGCTTCAAAGCAAATAATTTTAAAATAATCAAATAAACAAAAAAACCATTTTATATCTTTGCAATACTTCCATGCCCGGGTGGTGGAATTGGTAGACACGCTACTTTGAGGGGGTAGTGACCGAAAGGTCGTGCAGGTTCAAATCCTGTCCCGGGCACAAAACTCATTTCTCAATAAAATAATTTCTCATCTTCGCATAGTAAAAAATCAAAAAAACATCCATGGAATCATTGTTGTCAAAACCCGAAATTCAATTCAACAAATCGGGATTTTCCAACGAACAGTTGATAGAATTATATAAAAAACTGCTCAAACCACGCTTGATAGAACAAAAAATGCTCATTCTCTTGCGGCAAGGAAAAATAAGCAAATGGTTTTCGGGATACGGACAGGAAGCCATTTCGGTAGGAACAACTTTTGCCATGCACGACGATGAATACATTTTGCCGATGCACCGAAATTTAGGCGTTTTCACCACCCGGAACGTTCCGCTGTACCGTTTGTTTGCACAATTTCAAGGCAAACCCGATGGGTTTACTAAAGGACGCGACCGCTCATTTCATTTTGGCAGTAAAGAACATCATATCGTAGGAATGATTTCCCATTTAGGACCTCAAATGGGCATTGCCGATGGTATTGCACTTTCCCACAAACTCAATAAAGAAAATAAATGCACATTGGTATTTACCGGCGACGGCGGAGCCAGCG
>CAZLMS010000127.1:0-6138 GCA_964560645.1 uncultured Flavobacteriales bacterium
TAAATGTATCAGGTT
This sequence comes from uncultured Flavobacteriales bacterium, assembly GCA_964560645.1. Lineage (GTDB taxonomy): Bacteria > Bacteroidota > Bacteroidia > Flavobacteriales_G > NORP312 > CAZLMS01. Next base: position 16 of record CAZLMS010000127.1, read on the forward strand.
CTACTACGGATTTGTACCATTCCGTTTGGAGCGGAACATGCCCTACTTTATCTTTGGTTACGGGAAGCTGTAGCGACCCTAATTCCAGCTCCTTATCCGGTTTAACACCGTGGGCTACTTATTACCTGAGAGTTTATACCTATACAAGCACTTCCGACCAAAATACAACTTTTGATGTTTGCATAAGTGAATCGGTAAGTTGCCCTTCCTGTTCTTCAACATTAAACGGAAGTGTAAATTGCTCTTCAGCAACTTCCATGGGATTGGGCAGTAGTTTTTGTGGTGATAACACTTCTATTCCGGATCCTAATACTTCTACATCTCATCCGACTACCTCCGAATTTGATTGTAATGGTTCTATTGATAATATTATGTATTATACTTTTGTACCTACTTCAACTTCTGTTAGTATCCATTTTAGAAACATTAGTTGTGTGTATAATAATGTGTACATGTAAGTTTCTTTCCTAACATTTTAATCAATTTTGTCATTGTCAAATCCCGTTAATCATTCTTCAGCTCCTTTTTTAAATATTTCCCGGTAATACTTTGCTTGTTTTCGGCAACTTGCTCGGGAGTTCCCGAAGCCACTACTTTCCCGCCCTTTTCCCCGCCTTCAGGTCCCAAATCTATAATATAATCCGCCACTTTAATAATATCCAAATTGTGTTCTATTACCAAAACCGTATTCCCTTTATCCACCAGTTTTTGCAAAACGTCCAACAGTATCTTAATATCCTGAAAGTGCAAACCCGTAGAAGGTTCATCCAGGATATAAAACGTATTGCCTGTGTCTTTTTTGAGCAATTCGGATGCTAATTTTATCCGCTGAGCTTCACCGCCCGAAAGCGTGGTGGAAGGTTGTCCTAACGTAATGTATCCCAAACCTACATCATAGAGAGTTTTTACTTTTCTGTGTATTTGCGGAATATTTTCAAAAAAATCCACGGCTTGCTCTATAGTCATGTTAAGGACATCTGATATATTTTTTCCTTTATAACGAACCTCTAGCGTTTCTTTGTTGTAGCGTTTGCCTCCGCATTCTTCGCATTCCACATAAACATCGGGCAGAAAATTCATTTCTATTACATTCACTCCGGCTCCTTTACAAGATTCGCATCGCCCACCCTTTACATTGAAAGAAAAACGCCCCGGTTTATATCCCCTGATTTGTGCCTGAGGAAGCGAGGAAAACAATAAGCGAATATCGTCGAAAACCTTAGTGTAAGTTGCCGGATTGGAACGTGGTGTCCTGCCGATAGGTGCTTGGTCAATGGCAATTACTTTGTCTATATTTTCAATGCCTTCTATAGCTTTATGTTTCAACACTTGTTTTTCGCTTCGATAAATTTTATTGGACAATGCCGGATATAATATTTCATTTACCAAGGTCGACTTTCCGCTACCGGAAACACCGGTTACACAAATAAATACACCTAGCGGAAACGCTACATCAATGTTTTTCAAATTATGCCCTTCCGCTCCTTTTACCGTAAGCGTTTTTCCACTGCCTTTTCTCCTTTGCTCAGGAATTTTTATTTGTTCTTTTGCTGATAAAAAAGCAGAAGTAAGCGTATCGGTTTTTAATATTTCTTGATACTTTCCCGTCGCAACTACTTTTCCGCCATGAACTCCCGCTTTGGGACCTATGTCTATAATATAGTCGGATTGCTCCATAATTTCTTTGTCATGCTCCACTACCAAAATACTATTTCCAATGTCTCGCAAATTTTTTAATACTTTAATGAGTTTATCATTATCTCTCTGATGAAGCCCTATGCTGGGTTCATCCAAAATATAAAGCACGCCAGTTAATTGAGACCCTATTTGGGATGCCAGTCGAATACGTTGGGCTTCTCCGCCCGACAACGATTTAGAAGAACGGTTAAGCGTTAAATAATCCAAGCCTACGTCTATCAGAAAAGAAATGCGTTTTGATATTTCGCGAATAATTTCTTGAGCAATAATATTTTGATTGTCACTAAGTTTCTCAGGCAATTCAGATATCCAATCATACAATTCCGAAATTTGCATTGCCGATGCTTCGGCTATGTTTTTATTATCTATTTTAAAGTAAAGCGATTCTTTTTGCAATCGCGTTCCTTGACAATCCGGGCAAGGGATTTTATTCATGAATTTCTCCGACCATTTTTTAAAACTTTTGGAAAACGAAGCGGTTTCGGGGTCGGAAAGAATATTGGCAATTCCTTTAAAGTCTATATTATAGTTTTTAGAAAATCCTAATTCTTTTATATGCACGTTGATATTACCCGCAGTGCCATACAGAATGTCATTCAAAGCTTCTTCCGATACTTCTTTTAACGGTGTGTTTAAAGTATATCCGTGCTTTTTAAGTATTCCTTCTATTTGATGAAAAATCCAGTTTTGTTTAAATTCTCCAAGGGGAGCCAATCCTCCTTTTTTTACGGATTTTGTTTTATCGGGAATTATTTTTTCTATATCCACTTTTGATATTTCTCCCAACCCGCCACATTTTTTGCAAGCTCCATAAGGAGAATTAAACGAAAAGGTGTTAGGCGAAGGCTCTTGATAAGAAATTCCCGAATCGGGACACATTAAACTTCGGGAAAAATGTTTTACATCTCCGGTTTCATAATCTTCTATCAATAAAGAACCGTTACCTTGCTTGAATGCTAATTGAAGTGCGTCGGAAATTCTTTTAATTACCTTCTCAGAAACAGCTATTCTGTCTATAACAACTTCTATATCATGAATTTTATATCTATCCACTTTAGTTACGTCAGAAAGGTCTTTTATTTCACCGTCAATTTTAACTTTTGCAAATCCTTGCTTTCGTAATTTGTCAAACAATTCTCTATAGTGTCCCTTGCGTCCTTTCACCAAAGGGGCTAACACCAAAATTTTTCTGTGAATGTATTCTTTTAAAATTGTATGTATAATTTCTTTTTCGGAATATTTTACCATCGGCTTTCCCGACACATAAGAATACGCCGTAGAAACTCTCGCATATAATAAGCGTAAAAAGTCATAGATTTCGGTAATGGTTCCTACGGTAGAGCGAGGATTTTTATTTACGGTTTTTTGTTCTATGGAAATTACGGGACTTAATCCAGAAATTTTATCTACATCAGGACGTTCGAGTTTTCCTATAAAGCTTCGCGCGTAAGATGCAAAGCTTTCTAAATACCGCCTTTGTCCTTCTGCATAAATAGTATCAAAAGCCAAAGATGATTTGCCGCTTCCGCTCAACCCGGTAATAACCACCAATTGGTCTCGAGGTATTTTTACATGGATATTCTTAAGATTGTGTTCTCTGGCTCCTTCGACTTCTATATACAAGTCTTCCGCTGTATGTTCTTTCATATTGAATCTTGCTGCTGTTGAATAATTTTGTTGTATGTATCTCTTAAGTAATGAGGCAAAGTTATTTGATAAGTTTTTCCGGTTTTATTTGTTAAATAGTTTTTTCTTATCCAGGGATTAAAGAGTTTAACGGTTTTGTAGTTGGTTCCTATTTGGCGGGCAAATTCTGCTATATCGGAAATAGGCGTATCTACGGAAACGGTAAATGTTTGCACAGGATGATATAAATCTTGAGGGCGAACTCTAAAACCGTAATTTTCAGGATTATTGAGTATTTCTTTTACGGCAAGTATGCGATAAACATAACGAGATGTTTCTTCATTTAAAATTAAATCATAATAAGTGTTTGCTTTCTGAAGTTTCATCTGTTTTTCCAATCCTGCCATGCCCATATTATACGAGGCTGCCGCTAACGTCCAGCTTCCGAATTTTTCATAAGCTTCTTTCAAATAGTCGCATGCGGCTTGTGTAGCTTTTTCCAAATGATATCTTTCATCTACTTCGGAGGTAATTTCCAAGCCCCTTTCTCGCCCTGCAGACTTCATAATTTGCCAAAAGCCGGCTGCTCCTGCGGGAGAAACTACATTGGTAAACCCGCTTTCTATCAATGCTAAATATTTAAAATCATCCGGAATACCGTTTTTTTTAAGTATGGGTTCTATTACGGGAAAGTATTTATTGGCTCTTTTAATATTCAAAAGCGTATTAGACTGCCAATAGGTATTTACTAATAATTCTCTGTCTAATTTTTCTTTTACGTCAAATTGATCTAAAGGAACCTGCTCTCCACAAAAATTAACAGACTTAGGAAGCGGCAGCGAATATATTTTGTAATCGTTCTTAAACTGTGAATGAAATTTTTGTTCTTCCAATTCCTCTGTAGTGGAAAACACAAAGAACTTAAGAGAAAATAATGATAAAATAGATAACAAAACGAAACTAACCGACAACTTTGCTTTGGCTCTTGGATTGGCTTTGAGCCAAAATATAAGATTTTTTAACTTGCACATCTACTTTTCGGACTTTTGTGAAATAAAACATTATGCCGAATAAAGATACAAAAAAAGTAAATACGGCTAACGCATGTATCCATGTCCATTTTTCCACAAAAGCAATTGAAAAACTTATAACAAGAAAACAGAGTAAAGATAACCCTAAAAACACCCATCCTACCTGATTATCTTTTAATCCCAAGTAAGATAAAGCATGTGTGGTATGGTCTTTACCCCCGACATAAGGCGGTTGTCCTCTCATTATTCTGTTAATGGTAACAGTGGTTGTGTCAATAATGGGTAGCGCAAATGCCAAAAGAGGAAGAGAAATTTTCAGATAGAAATTAGTGCTGAGCGTATCTGTTCCGTCAAAATTCCAAAAATATTTTATGCCGATTGCAGCTAAAAAAACACCTAAAAATTGACTACCGGTATCGCCCATAAACATTTTGGAAGGATACCAATTGTGAAATAAAAATCCTATCAAAGCACCTGCTATGCCTATTAAAATAATAGTGTCCAAATTATAAATTTGATTTTTAAGGTAAATAAGCATCAATACTTCGAGAATAATAAAAACGGAGACTATAGTGGTAATTCCATCCATATTGTCGAGCATATTGATAGAGTTCATCAACCCAACAACCCAAAACAATGTTAAAATATAGTTAGCCGCTTGTGATTCAAATAATTGTATATAAGTTCCCGTGCCTATCAAAACAAGTCCGCAAAAAATTTGAACAAAAAATTTAAGCATGGGTTTAGTATTGTAAGCATCATCGGAAAGTCCCATAAAGAAAGCTATACCTGTAGAAGCTAACAATCCCAGAAACGGTATATTGTTCCAAAACTTTTGCCCTTCATAATCGGAAATAAGCATATAAGTAATAGCTGACAAAAGAAATACCAAGAAGAAGCTGATTCCGCCTAAAGCAGGTTTAGAAGTTGTACTCCAACGAACAATTGTTACATCATGATTTTTTACGCCAAGGGTTTTAGAAAAATGTATCAACATTTGATTAAATGCCGCGGATAACACGACCGCAAAAAACAAAAAAGCAATATAAAATACGATAAGATTTTGCCCCTGTAAAATCATTAAAACAAAAGTAATAATTAAAATCGGGAAAACAAAAAAATTTAAGTTAAAATTTTGTGATAAAATCTTTAAACGGGGTGGCGTTTTTGTCTTTTTCGGATAAAATAAGTCCCTCGGTAATTTTCCAGGGAATATCTAAATATTTATCATTCCACAAAATAGCTCCTTCTGATTCTTTATTGTAGTAATTTGTGCATTTATAGAAAAAAATCGTGTTATCTGTCAGAGTTAAAAAACCGTGAGCAAATCCCGGCGGAATCCAAAGCATTTTTTTATTTTCTTCGGTTAACTCCACAGAAAAATACTGTCCGTATGTTTTAGAACCGGAACGAATATCTACCACTACATCTTGCACCGCTCCTTTAATTACCCTAACCAACTTTCCTTGAGCATAAGGCGGATTTTGAAAATGCATACCTCTCAACACTCCTTTTTGCGAAAGAGATTGATTATCTTGTACAAACTCTACCTTAATACCGGCTTCCCGAAAAGCCTCTTTATTATAGGATTCAAAAAAATATCCTCTTGAGTCCTCAAATACTTTCGGTTCTATTATCAACAATCCCTCTAAGGGCGTTTCTATTACGTTTAGCTTCATTTATTAAATATTTTTTTCAGCTTACTTTTTTCTCTATCGTCTTCATCGGAGTAATATCCATATCCGTATCCATATCCATATCCATATCC
>CAZLMS010000128.1:0-6078 GCA_964560645.1 uncultured Flavobacteriales bacterium
GAATGAAATTGTCAAAAGCAGAGGAAAACTATCTCAAAACAATATTTTCAATTTTTGAAAAAAAACAAAGCGGTGTATCTACCAATGATATAGCCGAAAAAATGCATCTCTCCCCTGCCTCCACTACCGATATGATTAAAAAATTAGCCAAAAAGAAACTAATTAACTATAAAAAATATCAAGGCGTAACCCTTTCTCCTAAAGGAAAAAAAATAGCATTAAATATTATTCGAAAGCATCGTTTGTGGGAAACATTTCTGGTTGATAAACTTCATTTTGGTTGGGATGAAGTGCATGAAATTGCCGAACAATTGGAACATATAGATTCGGAAGAATTGGTGAATCGATTGGATGATTTTTTGGGCAATCCCACTATAGACCCGCACGGCGACCCTATTCCCGACAAAAACGGAAATATTAAAAAAAATATTCAATATCTCATTTCGGAATTGGAAGAAGGAAACAAAGGGATAATATCGGGAATAAAAAATTCCACGTCGGATTTTCTTAAATATCTTGAAAAAATGAATCTTACGCTCGGTAAAGAGATTGAAGTAATAGAAAAATTTGAGTTTGACAATTCTGTTTTAATTAAACAAGGAAACAATCAAATTACTATTTCCGAGCAGGTAAGCAAAAATATTTATGTTCAAATAGATTGAGATGAAATTATTAGATTTTTTTGAAGGATTATCATCGCCGGTGTTACAAGCTTTTGTTGCTACTCTTTTCACTTGGGGACTTACGGGTTTGGGGGCAGCATTTGTTTTCTTTTTTAAAAGCATGAAAAGAATGTGGCTTGACGGAATGCTGGGGTTTACCGGCGGTGTGATGATTGCCGCAAGTTATTGGTCTCTTTTGGCTCCCGCTATAGAAATGGCTGAAAGTCAGGGGATGATTGCATGGTTGCCTCCTGCTGCCGGCTTTTTAGCAGGAGCATTGTTTATATATGCTTTGGATAAAATTTTGCCTCATGTTCACATCAATTTTAAAGAAACCGAAGGAATTAAAACGCCTTGGCACAGAACGGTTTTATTGGTTTTAGCCATTACGTTACACAATATTCCCGAAGGGCTGGCGGTGGGAGTTTTATTCGGTGGAGCGGCATTAAATATGGAAGGAGCAACTTTAGGCGGTGCTATCGCGTTGGCTTTGGGAATCGGGATTCAAAATTTTCCGGAAGGAATAGCCGTAGCAATGCCTTTGAGAAGGCAAGGTTTGTCGAGATTCAAAAGCTTTTGGTACGGTCAACTTTCTGCAATAGTAGAACCTGTGGCTGGTGTTTTAGGCGCATGGTTTGTACTTGCTTTTCAACCGGTTTTACCTTATGCTCTTTCTTTTGCGGCAGGAGCCATGATTTTTGTGGTTATAGAAGAAGTAGTTCCGGAAACTCAACAAGATAAATACACCGATTTTGCTGCTATAGGATTTATTGTAGGTTTTATCGTAATGATGATTTTAGATGTGGCTTTGGGATAAAAACTTCTTTATTTTCAGGTAAATATAATCCAAATCTTCATTACTGATGCAATACGGAGGCAATACGTAAAACACGTTGCCTAAAGGACGAATTAAAATATTATTTGCCATGAAAAATGCATACACCTTATTTCTTAAAGTATTAAAATATCCTGCATTTTTTGTTTGAATTTCAACAGATAAAATTGTTCCCAAAGACTTTGCTTGCACAAAAGGAAAGGTTTTATCAAGTTCTGCGGCAAATGTGTGTTGTTTTTCCGAAATTCGAGTAATATCATCTTGAATTTGAGCAGAAGTAAGTAAATCTATGCTTGCTGCTGCTGCCGTACATTGCAATGGATTTCCCGTAAAAGAATGCCCGTGAAAAAAAGTTTTGGAAATATCATTGTCACTTAAAAAAGCATCATATATCTCTTGAGAACAAGATGTTACTCCCATCGGCATTATTCCGCCCGTAAGTCCTTTGGAAAAACACATAATATCGGGTTGAAAATGCAAATATTCGGAGGCAAAATTTTTACCTGTTCTTCCAAATCCCGTAAAAACTTCATCAGCAATACATAAAATGTTTTTTTGCCGGCAAATTTCCATCAGGTTATTCAATATTTCGGGAGAATAAATCCGCATTCCCGCAGCTCCTTGAACAAGAGGTTCATAAATAAAAGCTATGGTATCGTCATCGGCTAATTTTTCCAGAGTTTGAACAGTTCTTTCTTGATTTTGCTCTGAAGGAAACGGAATATAAACTACGTCAAACAAATATTTTTCAAAAGCATTATTAAAAGCATTTCTGGCACTTACACTCATTGCTCCGAAAGTGTCGCCGTGATATGCGCCTTCTATGGCAATAATTTTACGACGCGGTTTTTCTTGATTTTGCCAATATTGAATAGCCATTTTTACGGCGACTTCCACAGCAGTGGAGCCGTTGTCGGAAAAGAAAACTTTTTCTTGAGAACCAGGCAGAATTTGTATCATTTTTTCTGCAAATTCTATGGCTTTCGGATGCGTGAAACCTGCAAAAATTACATGGTCAAGGGTTTGAAGTTGTTCTGTGAGTTTAGAAATAATATAAGGATGGCAATGTCCGTAATTTATCGTCCACCAAGAGGATACGGCATCTATTATTTTTTTTCCGTCGGAGGTGAATAAATAAGCATCTTTTGCTTGAATGATTTCTACGGGCAAATCCGCCGTAAGCATTTGTGTATAAGGATGCCATATATATTTTCTGTCTATTTCGGCTAATTTCATAAATTCCAAAGGGGTTTTAGTTTTTGAGCTTGCTTTTCAATAAAATATTTATCTATTTGTGCGGCCTCATCTATTCTTCCCAAATGCGGCAATTGACTCATTTGACAGATAATTCTTTCGCTTTCTTCATTTTCTTGACCGTTAAAGAGAATGCCTTTTACGGGAATTTGATTAGACTTCAGACAGTAAGCAGTGAGCAACGTGTGGTTAATGCTGCCCAAATAATTTTTAGAAACAATAATAACAGGAATGTTTAGGTATTGAATCAGGTTTAATATTGTTTGTTTTTCGTTGAGAGGCACTAATAATCCGCCGGCGCCTTCTATGATAAGCGAGTTGCTTTCGGGAATTTTAAAATCGGAAAGTTGAATATTTTTACCGTCTATCTTTGCGGCAAGATGAGGCGATGCAGGTGTTTTTAAACGGTAGGTTTCGGGAAATACTTTAGATTCAGGCACTACTCTTTTAATAAATTCGCTGTCGGTTTCATCTTCCAATCCCGATTGAACGGGTTTCCAGTAGGCTGCTTCGAGCATTTTGACCAATACGGCAGATGCCACACTTTTCCCGATGCCTGTGTCTATACCTGTTACAAAGTACTTCATTGCCAATTTTTTTCCATGATTTTAACCAAGTCGTTCATTTGTTCGGAAGTATTATGCAAATGCAAACATATTCTTATTCTTTCTTGATTTTTAGGTACGGTAGGATATTTGATTGCTTTTACAAAGAAGCCTTTTTGTCGGCAGATGTTCTCAATGTTTTCCACCAAAATTCCCTCAGCTAAAATAATTTGTATGGGAGATGAAGAAGGAAGCAGATAATTGGATAAAGCTGATTTAGAAACAATTTCTTTAAATTCTAAAACACGTTTTTTAATATCTCTATACAATTTATTTTCAATAATAAAAGTGTGGTTATCTAAAGTTTTTTGTAAAATAATGTCCGGGAGAGCTGTTGTATAGATAAAAGAGCGTGCAAAATTGATTAAATATTCCTTTAAAATATGAGTGCCCAGCACGGCAGCTCCATGTGTTCCAATGGCTTTTCCGAAAGTTACTACTCGTGCAAAAACCTCGTTTTGTAAGTTTTCTTCCACTACCCTACCCTTTCCGTTGCCGAAAATTCCGGTGGCATGGGCTTCGTCTACTATAATTTCAAAGGGATATTTTTGTTTTAGCTTCACGATTTCCTGCAATGGGGCAAAATCTCCTTCCATGGAGTAAACCGATTCTACGACAACCAAACATTTATTGCCGTTTTTCACATTCCGGAGCTTTTGTTCTAAATCTTGCAAGTTGTTGTGTTTAAATTTGTAATACGACGCTCCGGATAAACGGATACCGTCTTTTAAAGAAGCATGAATATATTCGTCGGCAATGATTGTTGTATTTCTGTCAGCCACCGACGAAAGCAATCCTATATTTGCCATGTAACCGCTGTTAAACAAAAGCGCACTTTCCGATTCATGAAAGTTAGCCAAAAAGTTTTCCAGTTTTTCGGCAAGTTCCGAATTTCCGGAAATGAGTCTTGAACCTGTAGCACCATAAGAAAGTTGTTTGGAATTTGGAGAATGAGTTTTTGCTAATCCGTAATAATCATTGGATGCAAAATCCATCATGGTTTCCGGAATGATTTCCGGTTTTCTGTACAGATTTTCGGCTTTGCGTTTTTGCAACCGAGAGTTTAGAACAGAAATGAAATCCATTGAGTTACTTCAAAGATTCGGAATATGTTACCGAACGCGGTTTAAAACCTTTGTTTTTTGCTTCCCGTTCTTTTTTAATTTGTTCAATATCAATTTTCGGTTCGGGCTTGTTTTTTTCGGAAAACGGTTTTTTAGGCTGTATTCCAAGTGCCTCAAAAAGCATCATGTCTTCATTAAATTCTTGATTAGGAGTGGTTAAAAGTTTGTCTCCCGAAAAAATAGAATTTGCTCCCGCTAAAAAACATAACGCTTGAGCTTCCAAGGTTCTACCTTTTCTTCCGGCACTCAATCGAACGGCTGATTTTGGTAATACTATTCTGGTAGTGGCAATCATTCGGACAAGTTCCCAAGAATCTACGGGTTTTTGATTTTCAAGCGGAGTACCTTCTACGGCTACCAATGTGTTAATCGGAACAGACTCGGGATGAGGGTTCATATTGGCAAGAGTAAGCAACATTTTAGCCCGGTCTTCCACGCTTTCGCCCATTCCTATAATTCCTCCCGAACACACGGTTACATTTGCTTTACGCACATTGTGAATGGTGTTTATCCGGTCTTCGTATTTACGCGTGCTGATAATGGTTTCGTAATGGTCGGCAGAAGTGTCTATATTGTGATTATAGGCATATAATCCTGCATCGGCAAGTTTTTGAGCTTGTTCTTCGGTAAGCATTCCCAATGTGCAACAAACTTCCATGTCCATATCGGTAATGGTTTTTACCATTTCCAATATGGTATCGAAATCTTTATTGTCTCGCACTTCTCTCCATGCAGCTCCTAAACACATTCTCGACGCTCCGTTACTTTTGGCATTTTCCGCTGCTTTTTTCACTTCTTCCACCGAAAGCATGCCATGAGCGTTAATACCTGTATTATACTTGGCAGATTGAGGGCAATAACCGCAATCTTCAGTACACCCGCCGGTTTTTACCGATAAGAGAGAGCTTATTTGGACTTCTTTAGGGTTGTGATATTTTCTATGTATTGAAGCTGCTTCATATATTAAATCTATAAGCGGACGGTTATATACTTCTAATATTTCTTCGAGTGTCCAGTTGTATCGAATTTCCATTCCTAATTATTTTATGACAAAAGTAATAGAAATAAGAATGAATAAACATGCAAGTTTTTTACAATACCGTAATTTAAAGCCACTTTTTCTTTTTGAAAAAATAAATCATTGCCAAAGCGATGGCAATCATTAGCAGTAAAACCGCCGGATAACCATATTTCCAATGTAGCTCGGGCATGTGTTGAAAATTCATTCCGTAAATTCCGGCAATAAATGTAAGGGGGATGAAAATTGTGGACATAATGGTGAGCACCTTCATAATTTCGTTCATCTTATTGCTCACTCCCGAAAGATATACATCTAAAAGTCCGCCTACGGTATCTCTGAGCATTTCTACGTTTTCAATTACTTGTATTACATGGTCATACACGTCTCTGAAATAAATTTGAGTTTTAGGTAAAATTAATTCTGTTTCTTCTTTATACAAATTATTTAACACTTCGCGTAGCGGCCATACCGAGCGTCTTACTTCCAATAAATTGCGTTTCAGTTGATGTATATCAGATACTAATTCATTAGAGGGGTTGTATATGACTTCTTCTTCCAGTTTTTCTATAATATCACC
>CAZLMS010000129.1:0-6076 GCA_964560645.1 uncultured Flavobacteriales bacterium
TGAGAATATGGCATCAAATCTCCAAAACGGTGAAATTTTGTTGTTGGAAAATCTTCGGTTTCATCCTGAAGAAAAACAAGGAGACGAGAAATTTGCCAAAGCATTGGCTAAGTTGGGACAGGTATATGTAAATGATGCTTTCGGAACGGCACATCGCGCTCATGCATCCACGGCGGTAATAGCCAAATTTTTCCCTAATGCCAAAATGTTCGGATATTTGATGGAAAAGGAAATAGAAAGTTTGGACAGGGTTTTGCATGAAGCGGAAGTTCCGTTTACCACGATAATCGGGGGGGCAAAAGTATCGAGTAAAATAGAAGTGTTAAAAAATTTGTTGAACAAAACCGACAATTTGATTATCGGCGGAGGAATGGCTTATACTTTTGTGAAAGCTCAAGGCGGGAAGGTTGGCAACTCTTTGGTGGAAGACGATTATTTGGATTTGGCATCGGATATTCTAAACAAAGCACGGGAGAAAAAAGTGCAAGTATATTTACCGGTAGATGCCGTTACGGCAGATAAGTTTCAAAACGACGCCCAAACACAAGAATGTGATATTACCGATATTCCCGAGGGATGGATGGGATTGGATATCGGACATCAAAGTATAAAGTTATTTACCGAGGTGATTATTCATTCTAAAACCTTGTTGTGGAACGGTCCTATGGGTGTGTTTGAAATGGACAATTTTGCCAAAGGAACTCAAAAAGTAGCGGAAGCCGTAGCCGAGGCTACTATACGAAACGGTGCATTTTCGTTGGTAGGAGGGGGAGATTCGGTGGCAGCCGTGAATAAATTCCGTTTAGCCGACAAAGTGTCTTATGTTTCCACGGGCGGGGGAGCAATGCTTGAATACATTGAAGGTAAGGAATTGCCCGGAATTAAAGCTATCAGAGAATAAACATGAATGTCGGCAAAGCAGCTTAAATATCTGGTTCTGTTTATTTCGTTGAGTTTAATTGCTTTGCTTGCCATTCAGGCGTTTTGGATAGTTCAAACCTATAAACAACAAGAGAAAAGTTTTCAGCACAAGGTAGATTTGGTGATTTCCGAGGTCATTCACCATTTGGAAAAAAAAGAAACCCTCGAAAACCTTAAACTCCACGAAAGCGGAAAATTTCTGATATTTAAAGATGTGGATTCTACATGGACGGGCGACGTGTCTTTGTCTCCTTCCGATACGGCTTACGATTATTATTATATCCGAAGAATAGTCCAAGACGGCGATGAGATTAGCATTAGCATTTCCGAAAAAAATGCGGCTTTGGAAAATCATCATACCATCATTAAAAATATTGCCGATTCGGATAGCACGGCTCTTTTAGAACCGTTGAAAATTTACATCAAACCCAAAGAAGAAGGAACCGGAGAAATTACCGTGGGAGACATAGAAAGACAAATCAAACAAAAAATCATCCGAAAAAAAGCTTTTGTAGGCGACATTGTTAAGAGTTTGATAGAAGTCAATCTCAACCGTAAGATAGAAGAGCGGGTTAATTTAAAGGAAATAGAAAATTTGGTAGATAAGAAATTGAGAGAGAAAGGTATTAGTACTCCTTTCAAAGTGTGGATTTCGGATAAAAGCAATCAGCCGGTACTGTTTGCGGACTCATCGGTTTTTCAATTGAAACCGTTTGAAAGCCAGCGTATTTTCCCTAACGATATAATTCAGTCGGTATATTATCTGAACATATATCTTCCGAAAGACAAATGGATGATATGGAAGTCTATTTTGGAAATTCTTATTTTACAGATAGCCATAGTGATAATGGTGGCACTATCTTTTTATTATGCCGTGTCGGGGTTGGTTAAACAAAAACGCTTGTCGGATATGAAAAACGATTTTATCAGCAATATGACCCACGAGTTGAAAACGCCCATTTCTACTATTTCCTTAGCTTGTCAGGCATTAACCGACCCTGATATGCAAAAAAATAAAGACTTGTTTGTCAAGTATATAAACATGATTAAAGAAGAAAACGAAAGACTTAATGCTTTGGTGCAAAATGTATTACAAAGGGCATTGCTCGATAAAGGAGATTTCAAACTGAAAATAAAACAAGTAAATATGCATCGGATTATACAAGATGCAGTTCGTCATTTTGAATTGAAAATCAAGGAGAAAAACGGAGAAGTTTATACCCGGTTTAAAGCGCCCGACGATTTAATAGAAGCTGATGAAATGCATATTTCCAACGTTATTTATAATTTGCTGGACAATGCCATTAAATACTCATCCGACAAACCGCTCAAAATCGAAATAGAAACAGCTGCAAAGGGGAACTTTTTCGTGTTGAAAATATCCGATAACGGTATTGGAATCAGTAAAGAAAACTTGCCGAAAATTTTTGATAAACTATATCGTGTTCCGCAAGGTAATGTGCACAATGTAAAGGGATTCGGATTGGGATTGAGTTACGTAAAATCCATAGTGGAACGTCATCACGGAAAAATAGAAGTGCAAAGCAGTTTGAATAAGGGAACGACTTTTATTATATATTTACCCGTTAAACAAGAACCACATGAGTAAAATAAAAGTTTTATTGGTAGAAGACGATAAAAACCTCGGAACGCTTCTTGCCGATTATCTCAATGCCAAGGGATATGAAACCACGCTCGCCACCGACGGCGAAAAAGGTTGGGAAGCTTTTAAAAAAGGCGACTATAATTTTCTTATCTTGGACGTAATGATGCCTGTAAAAGACGGATTTACGCTTGCCAAAGAAATTCGACGCGTGGATAAAAATATTCCGATTTTGTTTCTTACGGCAAAATCCATGAAAGAAGATGCCATAGAAGGTTTTAAAGCCGGTGCGGACGATTATATTACCAAGCCTTTTAACATGGAAGAATTGCTTTTGCGAATGCAAGCCATTATACGAAGAACACACGCGGAAGAAACCGCCAAAGACGAGTTTTATTTCGGTAAATGGTATTTTAATTATCCTCAACACATTTTGGAAAACAAAACTACCGGCGAAAAACACAAGCTCACTACCAAAGAAGCCGATTTGCTCAGACTTTTTTTAATCAACAAAAACAAAATAGTGGAGCGTAGCGAAGCATTGATTAAAATCTGGGGAGATGACAGCTATTTCAATTCCCGAAGCATGGATGTATATCTTTCCAAAATACGTAAATATTTTAAAGAAGACCCTGATGTATCGTTGGTTACGGAACACGGTAAAGGTTTCAGGTTAATAGTAAACGAACAATAAAGCAATGCAAATCCATTAAACATTATTGCTTATGAACATCGGTTTTGTAATGTATCCGTGGAATACCATCAAAATTGCGGAAGATTCCACTTTGCGAATGGTTCATGAAGCGGTAAAACGCAGACATAAAGTAGCCATTATATATCACGACAGCTTTACGGTAGATGAAGACACCCATGTTTATGCACTTTGTGATGTAATAATGAAACAACAAAAAGTACCCGTATCAATGGCGGCATTTCACAAAAGCGTGAAATTTAAACAAGAGTTTTTACCTTTAAGAGGATTTGACGTCTTGTTTTTACGTTCTAATCCGCCTATAGATGTGGTAATGCTGAATTTTTTGGATTCCATTAAAGACGACGTCTTTATTATGAACGACATAGACGGGTTAAGAAAAGCCAGCACAAAAATATATCCGGCTACGCTTTATGACCCTAACCACGATATTATACCTAAAACCGTTATCTCGAAAAACAAAAAATTTCTGAAAAAAGTCATTAACGAAGCCCAAAGTGATAAAATAATTATGAAACCCTTAGACGGTTACGGAGGCAGTGGTGTAATTATTTTGGAAAAATCGGCGAAGAAAAACATCAATTCATTATTGGAATTTTATATTGACAGAGAAGGAAACAACAGTAAATATGTTATTCTGCAAGAATATGTGGAAGGAGCGGAAAACGGCGATATACGAGTGCTGATGCTTAACGGTAAAGTGCTGGGTTGTATGCGTCGTGTACCCGCAAAAGACGATGCCCGATCCAATGTGCATGCAGGAGGTTCGGTAGCAAAACACACGCTTACCAAGACGGAACGAAAACTTTGCGAGAAAATAGGACCGCAACTGGTAAAAGACGGTTTATATTTTGTCGGTCTCGATTTAATCGGCGGAAAACTCATCGAAGTCAATGTGGTTTCCCCCGGCGGAATACCGTGGATAAATAAAAATAACCGGACAAATATTCAGGCTAAAATCATGGATTTTGCCGAAAGCGTGGTGTTGGCAAGAGAAGCAGCAATGAAACGAAGAGAACAAATGAGAAAAAGGATTTCCGATGTATAAACTTTCCGTAAACGAAATAATTGAAAAAATTCAAAACAGGGAAGTATTTGAAGCAGACGCCTCAGACGGCTCTTTTCATATAAAAATAGAGCATTACGTGCCCTATGTGTGTGCCGCAATTCATGCCGGGCATCAACTCCGGGGCGATTTGAAACAAAATTGTGTTTTATCGGATTACGAACGGTGGTATGAAGAAGACCCGCAAACCGAAACCTTTATAGCCAGCTTGCCAATCGTTATTTACGGAAAAGACTCCCGCTACGAATACGACTTAAACCGGCGACCGGAGTCGGCAGTATATGATACCGCTTGGGGAAAACAGGTTTGGAAAAAACCGCTTACTCCCGAACAAAAACAAAAAAGCTTGGCTAAGCACAGTGCTTTTTACAAAGTTATAGATGTATTATTAACCGTATTGGAAAACCAATATCAATCCTGTGTGGTGTATGACATACACTCTTATAATTACAAACGGATTAAAGCCCCCACGCCGGTTTTCAACATAGGTTCCGAACGAATCAATAAGCGGAAATTCGGACATCAAATAAAACACTGGGCAAGAGAATTATCCAAAATTCAAATTCCGGGTGTTCAAAACACGGTGGAAATTAACGGACCCTTCAAAGGACGGGGTTATTTGCTGGAATTTGTCAATCAAACCCATCCCAATTCGCTCACTTTGGCTACGGAAGTGAAAAAAATATATTGCGACGAAGAAACCGGCGAATATTATCCTGAAGTAATTCATGCTATTAGCGAACAGCTTAAAACGGCAATTCTCAATAATACGCAATACTACATTAAGCATAAAACACCGTTTACGGTAGTCGTAAAAAATCAATTGCTATCGGGAGTGGTAGATAAAGATTTGCTGAAGCTCGATGAAGAACTCTACCGGATTACCAAAAAAATTGAAATTCTCGATTACGTGAATCCGGTAAATTTAGAGCGCGAAAAACAAGCATTTTTTCATTCCAAATATAAAAGAAATCCGAAATTTAATTATCGCCATCTCAATATTAATCCCTTTGAAATCAAGCGAAAATTATATGAGCTTCCCGTGGAAAATATCACGGATGTTTCTATTCAAAAAATGTATAAAGACACCATCAATTCGTATGCAGATAAAGTAGATTTACTCGCAACCTTAGGCACGGAAAAATTTCGCTATAATTCGCTTCGGTATTTTGGCGCTCCCGATGAGCGAATTTTAAAAAACGCCCGGTTTTTATTGAGTCTTCCCGAAACAGAACCTGAAATAGACAATATAGACGCAGTTACGGCAAAAAAAATCGTCGAAGAAGAAATTAAACATTACGCTTTCGATTGCAAAGTAGAACTTTCCTCGCAAATCGCAGCCAAGGCAATGGTGCTTAACTACAAACAAAAATTGATTATTCGTAAAGACGCGTATTTCTCGAAAATATCGCTTCATGCATTGGCACACCACGAAATAGGTGTGCACATGGTTACTACACTCAATGCTGTGAATCAGCCGTTAAATATTTTCAAAATAGGACTGCCCGTAAATACTAAAACACAAGAAGGATTGGCGGTATTGAGCGAATATTTGTCGGGCAATCTCAATATTTTTCGATTAAAGCAATTGGGAGCAAGAGTAATAGGTATCAATATGATGCTCAACGGCTATTCATTTGCCGATGTTTTTGAATATATGATGGAACATTACACCAATGATATAAACGAAGCCTTTACGTTGGTTTCCCGAATATACAGAGGAGGTGGTTTCACCAAAGATTATTTGTATTTAGACGGTTTTAAGGAATTGCTT
>CAZLMS010000130.1:0-6033 GCA_964560645.1 uncultured Flavobacteriales bacterium
TCATGCATTTGCATGTGGAGTTTGTAATATTTTAAACTTTCGTTACATTTTCCTTGCGTTTCCAATATTTTAGCTAATAATCCCGCTGTTTGGGAAATATAGAACGGTGATTTGACTTTTTCTGCCAATTGATAGGCATAGAACGCCAATTGATATGCTTTGGAGAATTCGTTTTTTTTCACGTAAAGCTCAGCCATATTCTTGTGTACAATTAACAAGTCAAATTGGTCTTGAGATTTTTGTGCCAGTTCATAAGCCTTTTCCAGATAGAACTTTGCCGAGTCTAAATTACCTTTTGCATTAAACAGCTTTCCTAAATTTGCATAGATATTGGTTAATTGCATTTCTTGCCCGGCTTGTTTGTAATACTTCAAAGCCATTCGTAAGACATTCAACAAACTGTCTTTAGACACGTTTTTCAAGGTGGTGTAGAAAGTCTCATAACCGTATCCCACTCCTCTCGGATTGTTTACTTCTTTATACAATGAAATTGCCCGAAGTATCAGCCGTTGAGCAACAGAATCTTCTTTTTGCAAATGATAGACATATCCTAAGTTTACATAAGAATGAGCCAAATCGAGCTTATTTCCGGTTTTCTCCTTGTATTTCAAGGATATATTAAAATATTCTATTGCCTCGTTAATTCTCCCGCTGTAATAACAATATCCCGCTAAATTGGAATAGGTATTTCCCAATCTCTGATAATCACTTTCAGGAATATATTTCAATGCCAGTTTAATATCATCAATAGCCGTTTGTAATTTACCCGATTTGTAATAATAATGGCTAATGTTGTTGAGTGATACATTGATATTGTTTGTATCGTTACGACTTAAATAAAATTTTAATGCTTGATTGTAATAATAAAAGGCACTATCGCTGTTTCCGGTATGGTTGTAGTAATATCCCAAATGGTTAAGTATCTTGCCTTTCATTTTTAAGAAAAACGCCTTTTCTTGTGCAGAGAGTTTCGGGTTTTGCAGTTGTTGCGAGGCAATTTTTTGAGCTTTGTCGGTAAGATAATAAAGCGTGTCGATGTTAAAATTCAGTAAAATTTCCGATAATGAAACATAAGCAGAAACAAGGGTAGTATCTTCGGTTTGAGGGTTTTTAATAATCCGGTTTAAACTGTCTATTTGATGCTGCTGTTGAGCATTAAATTGAACGGCAAAAAGCTCGATGTTTCCTAAAAGCAACAGGAATATAGTAATGTTACCTATTAGCTTCATGCAATAAGTTTTGTCAAATATAAAAAATAAAGGCTAATTAAACCGGATGTCTACCTGATAAATAGCTCTATTACGTTATTAAAAACTCCCTTCCTTCTTCTGCCAATGCCACATTCGGAAAAATGGCTTCGGCTTCGTTTAAGAAAGGGGTTAAATCTTTGTAGCGGGCAGAAAAATGTCCCAAAACCAATTGTTTTACATTTGACTTCAGAGCAATTTGGGCTGCATCCTTAGCGGTAGAATGATAGGTTTCTTTAGCTCTATCTGCTTTTTCGGAAACAAAAGTAGCTTCGTGATAGAGCAAATTGCTGTTTCGGATATAACTTATAATTGATTCTAACGGAAGGGTATCTGTAATAAAAGAAAATTTGCGGGGCGGCAAAGGGTCGGCAGTCAACTCTGTGTTGGGAATTATTTCATTGTTTTCCGTAACATAATCTTCGCCGGCTTTTATCCGGGACAGCCATGCTATAGGAATTTGATATTGAGCTATTTTTTCTTTAATAAGTTTACGAGGTCGCGGGTGTTCTTCAAATATGTAACCGAAGCAATCCGTGCGATGTTCTAACGGAACGGCTGTTACTTTTAAACGATTATCGGAATGAATTTCCATAGGCAAGTCAATCGGTTTAAGCTCATGATAGATTATTTTAAAATTAAAGCGAGTTTTGGATACTTTTAATGCCACGTTTACAAACTCTTGCATACCAACGGGGGCGTATATATTCAATTCATTTTGCCTGCCGAGCAATTGCATGGAGGTAAGCAATCCTAATATACCGAAAAAATGATCACCGTGTAAATGAGAGATAAAAATATGCTTAATTTTTTGAATGGAGAATTTGTATTTTCTCAACTGATTTTGAACACCTTCTCCGGCGTCTATTAAATAAATTTGTTCCGAATGATTTACGATGAAAGAAGACGGATGCCTTCCGTAAGCCGGCAATGCCGAAGATATTCCTAAGGGGGTAAAAGAAAATTTAATCATTATCTTCTTCGTCTATCTCTCTTCCCACTTCTTCGATATAAAGTAAATCCAATGCTTCGGTAAAGGTTGGGGTAATGTTTAAAACGGTATCCAGTTGAGAAATGGTAATCAACTTCATTACATTTTCTTGCAACCCGAATAGAATAAAAGAGCCGTTAGCATTTTTACACAACCGGTTCCCTATCAAAATGGCGCTTAATCCCGAAGAATCGCAATATTTCACCTTGGAAAGGTCTAATAAAATGTTTTTATGATTGTTATTGTTTAAAAAAACAAATTGAGATTTTAATTCGGGGGAAACTTTACTGTCGAGTTTTATCGAATCTACACTTACTAATACGTATTTGTCTTTTTCTTCAAAAGTTATCTCCATATTTTTCTTATGTAACTGCTGGTAAAATTAGTAATAATTTTAATTACCGGAAAGTTTTATTTTCATTATTCTTCTCGTTGGTAAAAAATTTGTTTTCGGAATTAAAACACCAGAAGTTTTTTTTCAGTCATTTCTTCAATGGCATATTTTACACCTTCTCTTCCTATTCCAGAGTTTTTCACTCCGCCGTAAGGCATGTGATCCACTCTAAAAGTAGGTACATCGTTAATAATAACACCTCCCACTTGTAAGTTTTCAAAGGCATATTTAATGTAATTTAAATCATTGGTAAACACGCCTGCTTGAAGTCCGTAAGGAGAATTATTTACTTCTTCTGTTACTTTTTTAAAAGATTGATATTTTTCAATAATTACCACAGGACCGAAAATTTCTTCACAACACACTTTCATGGAAGGTTTGGTATTGGTTAAAACCGTTGGTGCATAATAAGCTTTATTTTTTTCTCCACCCGCCAAAATTTTAGCCCCGCCTTCTACCGCCTCTTTAATCCAAGCATCTATTCTGTTGGCATTTTCGACATCTATCATAGTGCTGATATCCGTATCTTCACTAAGCGGATTTCCGGCTTTTAGTGATTGTACTTTAATTAAAAATTGTTCGGTGAAGAAATCGAAAACCGATTCTTCCACATACACCCGTTGGGTGTGAATACACACTTGCCCGGAATATGCAAACCCTCCTACTAAACAACGATTTACGGCATGGGCTAAATCACAATTTTCCGTTACAACAACCCCGGCATTTCCTCCCAATTCCAATAAAACTTTTTTAGCATAGGTTCTCCGTTTTAATTGAAATCCCACTTGTGCAGACCCTGTAAAAGACAACATGCTAATTTTAGGATTTAAAGTAATCCAATCCGCATTTTCATTTTTAAGCGGGAGTACTGAGAAGGCTCCTTCGGGCAAATCGGTTTGATGAATAATTTTAGCTAATTCTATGGCTGACAAGGGAGTTTTGGGCGAAGGTTTAATAATAACGGGACAGCCTGCCGCAATGGCCGGTGCTACTTTATGAGCCACTAAATTTAACGGAAAATTAAACGGTGTATATCCGGCTACTATTCCTACGGGAAATGATTTGACCAATCCTTCTTTGCCCTCTCCGCCCGGTGTCCAATCTAAACTTAAATATTCTTTCGGAAGTCTTTTGGATTCTTCTGCTGCAATCAAAAACGTTTGAACGGCTCTATCTACCTCTCCCAAACTGTATTTCACCGGCTTTCCGCATTCTTTGGTAATAAGTTCCGCAAGATGTTTTCGTTGTTTGCGAATAGCTTCCGAAATTTCAAATAATATTTCATATCGTTTATAGGAAGGTAATTGGTGTAGCGATTTTTGTGATTTTTCGGCTTTTTCTATGGCTGTTTTTACTTGTAATTCGTTGGCAAAAAAGGTGTGGGCAAAAACTTCATTCGTATAAGGATTAACCACAGGGAGCTTCACATCAGAGGTTTGGAATTCTCCTCCTACGTATATCGGATAATCCATTATTACAAGCTATAAAATTTGGCAATTGCCGAAAATATATCGGGAATATATAAATTGTAAGATTTTTTTACTTGGATATCGTCATCACTGTTGCTCGATGAAGTATTGTTTTTAACTTCAGAGTGTTTTTCTTTTCTTTCTTCTTTTACTTCCGCTTTAATGGCTTTGTATGCACCGTCGGCAATGTTTTCTATAACTTCAATAAGTTGCTTTTCATTTACCTGCTCGGGATTGTAATTGATATAAGCGGTTTTTTCCTCAAAATTTACATCGGCAGAAAGCACACCTTCGGTAAGGCTTAACTTTTTTTCAATCGTTTTGGCACATCCCATCGGACAGGTCATCCCTTCAATCACAATCTTAGCTTCTCCTTTATTTTCATTTCCCGTCAAAACTTGCTTTTCTATCTCCACCGACGTTGTCTCTTTTGTTTTTGTTTCGGAATTACAAGAATAAAAAGCAATTATTCCAAAAACAAAGAATATAACCAAACTTTTTTTCATAATCAAGTGTTTTCACAAAATTAAAAAATAAATTGAAACATTTTCAATATTAAAATGTAATTTTAGCCGCTAAAATCAATCCGTGAAAGAAAATACGTATTCGGAAGAAAGTGAAATGCCTTTTTTGGCTCATCTGGAAATACTCAGATGGCATATTATACGGTCGGTTTCTGCTATTGTTATTGCTGCCGTGATGTTGTTTTTAAACAAAAGTTTTTTGTTTGATAAGGTTGTTTTTGCTCCTAAAAAACCGGATTTTATCAGTTATCGTTTACTGTGTAAATTGTCCGAATTTCTTCATGGTTTAATGCCTGCCGTTACGGGAAAAGACACCCTTTGCATAGGACAAAACCTTCCGCCACTGCAAAATATAAGTATGAGCGGGCAATTTATGACACACATTACGGCTTCCGTAATTGGCGGGTTTGTATTGGCTTTTCCTTATGTAATGTGGGAATTGTGGAGATTTATCAAACCCGGATTGCATCCTACGGAAAGGAAATATACCAAGGGCTTTGTGCTTATCACTTCCTTGTTATTTTTTATAGGGGTATTGTTTGGTTATTATGTAATAGCTCCGCTTTCCATTGATTTTTTACTCACCTACAATATTAGCAGCGAGGTTATTAACAATCCTACATTAGGAACATACATTTCTACGGTAACTACGGTGGTATTGGCATGCGGCCTTATTTTTGAGCTTCCGGTATTGGTATATTTTTTGTCGAAAATGGGTATTTTAAGTGCCGCTTTTATGAAAAAATATCGCCGACACGCTATTGTGGTTGCTCTTGTAATTTCTGCTATTATTACTCCGCCTGATGTGTTTAGTCAAATTTTAGTTGCCATTCCTATTATGTTTTTGTATGAAATAAGTATTTTTATAGCTCGTAAAGTTGCCCCTTCAAGTTGAATAATATTTTAAAAATAGCGGTATTTGTATCAGTTTTTATTTTTTCTGCCGTTACAGTTTTTTGTCAAAAAACCATTGTGTCCGGAAAAGTATATGATGCGGAAACGAAAGAACCTCTTCCTTATGTAAATGTAGCTTTTAAGGATAGCAAAATTGGAACTATTACCGACGAAAACGGAAATTACCGAATAGAAACTTATTATGCCACAGACTCGCTGATAGCAAGTTTTATAGGCTACCAAAGAATGGCAAAAAAGGTGAAAAAAGACCAGGCTCAAATAATAGACTTTCCGCTAACCACAGGCTCTATCCAACTTCAAGAGGTAGTGATTAAATACAAAAAAGAAGAAAATCCCGCTCATCCGATTATCAGAAACGTGATTAAATACAAAAAAGTGAATAATCGTGAAAAGCTCGATGCTTATCAATATGAAGTTTACAATAAAGTAGAATTTGATATTAACAATATTGACGAAGAATTTAAAAATCAAAAAGTTTTTAAACCGTTTGAAT
>CAZLMS010000131.1:0-5971 GCA_964560645.1 uncultured Flavobacteriales bacterium
AGTTTTAACAGATTGAAAATCAGAATGATAATTGGTAGTCAGCAGTAGTCAGTAAAATCGTGTCGTAAATTGGAATTTTATTTTTCGTAAAAATTACCTATTTTTGTCGTAAGAAATATTTTTGCAAAAATTTAAATATTGAAAATCAGGTAATTATGGGAAGAACACTTGAAGAAAAATTGGCTCAGTATAGTAATCCTATTTCGGGGTTCGAGTCCCTCCCCGGGTACTTTTATTGAATAACCACTCTGAAACTAAAAACCGTCATACATTTTCCGCCAATTTGCGAGCTATGGGAAAGAAATGTTCCTTGGCAAGACTTTCGCCTAATACTACCGGAAGCCCTACATCAGAAGATTCTCTAATACTTTGGATGAGCGGAATTTCTCCTAAGAAAGGCACGCCTAATTTTTCTGCAAGTTGTTTGGCACCGCCTTTTCCGAATATGTAATATTTATTGTTCGGCAGTTCTTTTGGTGTAAACCATGCCATGTTTTCTATAATTCCCAAAACAGGAACATTAACTTGCGGAAGCGTGAAAAACCCCACACCTTTTTTAGCATCGGCTAATGCAACTTTTTGAGGCGTGCTGACGATAACAGCCCCTGTAAGCGGAACTTTTTCTATAAGTGACAGGTGTATGTCTCCTGTTCCCGGAGGCAGGTCGATAAATAAAAAATCCAATTGTCCCCATTCGGTATCAAAAATCATTTGTCGCAATGCTTTGGTTGCCATAGGACCTCTCCACGCGACAGCCTGCCCGTCTTTGGCAAAAAAACCGATAGACATTACTTTCATGCCGTGCGTTTCTACCGGCAGCATTTTGTCTGTGTTTTTGTCGTAACCCGGAACTTCATACTCTGCATCCAGCATTATATGGGTAGAAGGTCCGTAAATGTCGGCATCTGCTATTCCTACTTTAAAACCCTGCTGAGCCAATGATGCCGCAAGGTTTACGGTTACGGTTGATTTCCCCACGCCGCCTTTCCCGCTGGCAACTGCAATAATATTTTTTACTTCGGACAAGTCTTTACGTAAATCTTGAGGACGTTCTTTTTGTGATGGAAGTTGTAAAATTTCAATGTCTAACTCAATGTCTTTTCCTACAAATCGTTCCAATTGATGTTTGCATGCTTCCATGATGCGTTTTTTGTTGTGCATGGCAGGATTATGAACATACAAGCGAAATCTTATTTTACGGTCTTTAATTTGCAGGTCTTCCACAAGGTTTAGAGAAACAATATCTTTTTTTAAATCAGGTTCTATTACGTACGATAAGGCGTTTAGCACGGATTCTCTGGTAATTTCCATAAGAGCATTTTTTACAAAGATAATTCAATATTAGGGTCCCAAAAAACTTCTTTAAAACGGACAATTTGGTCGTTTTTTACGGCGATACCTTCTTTCTCCAAAAGTTCTTGCATAAGAAACGGTGTTTCAAAATGATGTTTACCCGTAAGCATTCCGTTTCGATTTACAACCCGGTGGGCAGGAAGCCGGCGGTTAAATCTATGTATATTATTCATTGCCCATCCGACCATCCGTGCCGATTTGGGAGTGCCTAAGTATTTGGCAATGGCACCGTAAGTAGTTACTCTTCCCGGAGGGATAAGCGCTACTACTTGATAAACACGCATGAAAAAGTCTTTATTTTCCGATGTTTTCATTGAGGGAAAAACGAATAAATTTAATGGTTTTTCCTTCTTTTAGCCACATTTGCTCATAAAACGTTTTAATTTCAAGAGCTTGGCGGATGCCGGCAGGGAAAGCGTCGAGGGTTTGGTAAATATTGTTATTACTTATGACTATCGGAAATTGATATTGTTTGATGATTTCAATGGTGTATTCGTATAGCAAGTCGGAATCGGTTTTCAAGTTGATGTATCCGCCGGGTTTCAAAAAATTGTAATACCTGCGAAGAAACATGGGAGAAGTCAGTCTCTTTCTTATTCTGTTTTTTTGAGGCTGCGGGTCGGGAAAGGTTATCCATATTTCATCAACCTCGTTCTTCGCGAAAAAGGATTCTATAAAATCAATTCGTGTACGAAGGAACCTCACATTTGTTAGTTGGTTTTCAAGAGCATATTTAGCACCTTTCCACATCCGGGCGCCTTTAATATCAATTCCGATAAAATTTTTTTCCGGGTATTGGGCTGCCAGGCCTACGGTGTATTCGCCTTTTCCGCATGCCAGTTCCAAAACAATAGGGTTGCGGTTGGAAAATTCTTCGTGCCATTTTCCTTTCAGCCGAAAATCTTTCTCTTTGATTTCTTCCAAAGCCGGTTGAATGGCATTGGGAAAGGTAGCCATTTCGGCAAATTTTTGCAACTTGTTTTTAGCAGACATCAGTAATTTTTATCTGTAGGTTGTATAATGATTTCGTCTAAAAAAGTGTTTTCGGAAAGATTTAATGCTAATTCTACGGCTTGAGCTATGTCGCCGGGTTGAACAAGTGTTCGGCTGTTTACTTCCGTTTCTTCCCACGACGCCGTATATACCGACCCCGGTAGCAAGGAGGTTACTTTAATGCGGTAATCTCTCAGTTGTTGTGCCAACATTTTGGAATAAGTATAAAAGGCGTGCTTGGAAATTGTGTAAGAGGCAGCTTCAAGACGGTATGATTTGCTTAGCACGGAACAGATGTTAATGATAAATCCTTTTTTATGTTGTTTGAGTCGAGGTAAATACAATTGCGTAAGAAAAACAGGTGCTTGTAAGTTTAGAGCCATGGTTGTTTGGAAAATATTTTTTTCAATACGGTCTATGTTATCGGGGATATATACACCGGCATTGTTTACGATGATTTCCGGATGGAAATTTACCTCTTCGGTTGCACGGAAAATATTTTCGATGCTTGAATTTTGTGTTAAATCGGCAGAAAACCCGATGACTTGCCGGTTGGGGTATTGCTGTTTCCATTGACTTGTTACCTCTTTTATGTCTTGTGGAGTTCGTGCTACAAAAAAAACGTCATGTCCCAATTGCAGCAACTTTTCCACAATAGCTTTGCCGATACCTTTTGTGCCTCCCGTAACAAGTGCTTTCATAGTTTTGCAAAGATTAAAAATAAATCCAATGCCAACGGATTTGACGAGTTGTGTTCCATTCTACGGCAGGGAAAGGTATTTTTATCAGGCTTAACGTTGAGAGCACTTTGTTTAACCATTGTTTTCGGGTGCGAATTTGCGATAAATTTATATCCAGACTTAAATAATATTGGCGGTATCGCGGAAAATAAACTTCGGCAGGATGTGAATTTTCACGTCCGCCGGTCATTCCTTCTGCACCGTAGCCTGCGGAAATTTGCAGAAAGGAAAATTTAGATTTTTCGCCAAAAGGCGAAAAACTTAGCCAATAAGTTTGCCCGTTGTAATCTTTTAAAATTTGTTCAGGAAGGGTTTCCCCGAGTAAATCCGGGCGGTAGTCGGCATAGGGAGAGGGATGGAATGACATTTTTAATTGAACAATCTGTTTGTCAAAAGCCAGTTGTTGAACGGTAAAAAGGGCTGTTCCGGCGGTGTTGGCAATAATATCTGAAAATGAAAATCCCCAACCGCTTGAAAATCCGTCCATTATTTCCACAGGCAGCAGATACACGAAACCTAAAGGCGCTCCGTACAACAGGGCTTTTTTTTCGGAAACTTTACAATGACGTAAAGCCCGGTATCCGATATTTCCCAGCTGATAAGCAGTGAATATGTGACCCGCCTTATCCATTTGATTCCATTCCGGAAAATCATTGAAAAAATGAAATTTTTCTATTGCATACGGACGGTACCAGGCATAATATAATCCTACCGAAGATGCGGTAAAAACCGAAGTTTCCACAACCGCTAACTTTTTTATGCAGGACGAATTACAGGCAGAAGAATCTTGTGAAAAACATTGATGAAAAAGAAAAGGCAAAAAACAAAGGAAAAAATACCGTTTTGTTTTAAAATTCATTAGTATGCACGTTCGTTTTTGCCTTCCATGTAATTGATAAACGCTTTATTTACCACTTTGTTTCCGCCGGGAGTGGGATAGTTGCCCGTAAAATACCAATCGCCTTTATGATTGGGGCAAGCATTGTGTAAACCTTCAATGGTTTGATAAATTACGGTAACTTTTGCTTTTACGTCAGGAGGGGTAAGTAATTGAGATATTTTTTCGGAAATTTGGTCTGCCGTAAAAGGGGCGTAGATTTCATTCACATAATTTTTTACGGCTTCTTTGGGCAAGTTTTCCTGTTCTTTACATTTGCGATAAACCTCGTCTAATACATTGGCTTTGTTGTTTTCTTTCAATAACGCCACGGCAGCCTGAAAAGCTACAAATTCGCCCAGTTTTGCCATGTCGATTCCGTAACAATCCGGGTAGCGTATTTGAGGAGCGGATGATACGATGATGATTTGCTTGGGATTTAGCCGGTCGAGAATACGGATGATGCTGTTTCGCAAAGTGGTTCCCCTCACAATGGAGTCATCTATCACTACAAGATTATCTTCTCCTTTGCGGACCGTATTGTATGTAATGTCATACACGTGTGCCACCAAATCGTTTCGCTCGTTGTCTTGAGTAATAAAAGTACGGAGTTTAGCATCTTTAACGGCTATTTTTTCCACCCTCGGACTCATTGCCAATAAAGAAAGCAGTTTTTCGTCCACCAGGTTATCTTTGTATTTAAATATTTTTTCTTTTTTCACTTGGTTGAGATATTCGTCGAGGGCTTTCATCATTCCGTAAAAAGAGGTTTCGGCGGTGTTGGGGATGTAAGAAAAAACAGTGTTTTTTAAATCGTAATCTATAGCCTCGAGTATTTTTGGGGTAACGTTTCTTCCCAACTGTTTTCTTTCTTTGTATATGTCGGCATCAGTCCCTCGCGAAAAATAAATTCGTTCAAATGAGCATGCTTTATTTTCTTTTGGCGGAATAATTGATTCTTGAGAAACAGAGCCGTTTTTTTTAATAATAAGAGCGGAACCACGTTCTATTTCACAAACTTTTTCTATCGGAACATTAAACGCGGTTTGTATTACGGGGCGTTCCGAAGTAACCACAACCACTTCCTCGTCTTTGTAATAATACGCAGGTCTTATGCCGTTGGGGTCTCTAAATACGAAAGCGTCTCCATGTCCGATTAACCCGGCCATTACATATCCTCCGTCCCAGTCTTTAGAAGCATTTTTCAAAACTTCCCCCAAATCCAAATTTTGAATGATTTGTTGTGTGATTTCCCGATTGTTGTATCCTAATTTTTTATACTGTTCAATGAGTTTATCGTTTTCTTTGTCTAAATAATGCCCGATTTTTTCCAAAACGGTAACCGTGTCCGATTTTTCTTTGGGATGTTGCCCTATTTCAACCAAGTGATTGAACAACTCATCCACATTGGTTAAATTAAAGTTGCCGGCAAGTACCAGATTTCTGGTCATCCAATTATTTTGCCGCAAAAACGGATGGCAACTTTCAATGGAATTTCGTCCGTATGTGCCGTACCTCAAATGTCCTAAAAACAGTTCGCCGGTAAAAGGCATATTGTTTTTAAGCCATTCGGTGTTTCTTAGCAACTCAGGGTTAGTAGTTTTGATTTCTTTAAACCGGGAAAAAATATTGTCAAAAATATCTTGAATAGGCTGTTTGGCAATGGAACGAACCCTGCTTATGTATCTTTTTCCGGGAGGCATGTCAAATTTAATATTTGCCAGCCCCACACCGTCTTGCCCCCGGTTATGTTGTTTTTCCATAAGCAGATACATTTTGTGGAGGGCGTAAAACGGAGTGTTGTACTTATGCAGATAATAATCGAGAGGTTTAAGGAGGCGGATTAGTGCTATTCCGCACTCATGTTTGATAGAGTCGCTCATTTTTAATGGTTGAACCGCAAAGTTAAACAAGATATTTGTTCGATTTAAAACAAGAAAAAGTTTCTTCCGGGCAGAAAGTTATTGGTTAATGCGTTTTTTCACACCCTCACCCCAATTACCGTAAC
>CAZLMS010000132.1:0-5970 GCA_964560645.1 uncultured Flavobacteriales bacterium
CAATATTTTTTTCATGGCATAAGGTTTTGCACAAATATAGTAAGGAGTTGATTTATGAAATATGTTTTGTGATAAAATATTCTCTCTATAAAAACAAAAAACCGCCTTGAGAAGGCGGCTTTGTTTTTTGTTTTATCCCATAAAAGGATACCGATAGTCTGTAGGTGGTACAAAGGTTTCTTTGATGGTTCTCGGAGAAACCCATCTGAGCAAGTTAAACGAATAACCGGCTTTGTCATTCGTACCTGAAGCTCTACCACCTCCGAAAGGCTGTTGTCCTACCACTGCTCCTGTAGGTTTATCATTTATATAAAAATTCCCTGCAGCATTTTCGAGTTTTTTGGTAGCGGTTTCTATAGCATACCGGTCTCTTGAAAAAATAGCTCCTGTTAGTCCGTAAATAGAAGTGTTGTTTAACAGCTCGAGAGCCTCTTCATATTCGTTTTCAGGATAAACATATAGAGTAATTACCGGCCCGAATATTTCTTCACACATAGTTCGGAAATAAGGATTGGTAGTAAGCACTACGGTAGGCTCAATAAAATAACCTTTTGATTTGTCATAATTTCCGCCAATAATGATTTCGGCATCATCTTTCTCTTTCACGTAGTCTATAAAAGAGGCGATTTTGTCGAATGCACGTTCATCAATTACGGCATTGATAAAATTGGAAAAATCTTCGGGGGAACCAATTTTAAAAGATTCTACATCTTTTTTCACCAATTCGATAATTTCATTGGCAATATTGGATGGCAAATAAGCTCTTGATGCTGCCGAACATTTTTGCCCTTGAAACTCGAAAGCTCCTCTGGAAATAGCCGTAGCCACTTCTTTCGGGTCGGCAGATTTATGAGCAATAATAAAATCTTTTCCACCGGTTTCTCCCACAATTCTGGGGTAGGATTTGTATAGCTGAATATTATTTCCGATTTCTTTCCATAAATGTTGAAATACTTGTGTAGAACCTGTAAAATGCAATCCTGCAAAATCGGGGTGTTTAAACACTACTTCACCGGCTTCGGGACCATCTACCGTAATCATATTGATAACGCCGTCGGGTAAACCTGCAGCTTTAAACAATTCCATAATTACATTGGCAGAATATACTTGACTGTCGGCAGGTTTCCAAACTACTACATTTCCCATCAATGCCGGGGCGGCGGGTAAATTGGCAGCGATAGAAGTGAAGTTGAAAGGAGTAATGGCAAATACAAATCCTTCTAACGGTCGGTATTCCATTCTATTCCAAACTCCCGGCGCTGATTCCGGTTGTTCTTCATAGATTTTTTGCATGTAATAGGCATTAAAACGGAAAAAGTCAATTAGTTCGCAAGCTGCATCAATTTCTGCTTGAAAGGCATTTTTAGATTGAGCCAGCATAGTGGCAGCATTCATTTTAGCACGAAAAGGTCCTGCCAGTAATTCAGCGGCTTTTAAAAAGATAGAAGCTCGTTGCTCCCAACTCATTTCCACCCATTTTTTCCGGGCTTCAAGTGCCGCGTCAATAGCTTGGTTTACATGTTCTTTAGAACCGTAGTTAAAATATCCCAACGTATGTTGATGGTCGTGAGGGGGAGCCATTCTTTTTTTATTGTCTGTTCTGATTTCTTTTCCCCCGATATACATCGGAACATCAACAGGTTCTTGGTTGTACATTTTTTTGTACATAGATAAAAGTTCCTCACGCTCCGGTGTGCCGGGAGCATAGCTTTTTACGGGTTCATTTACGGGTTTGGGTACTTTGAAAACTCCTCTTGACATAATGATATGGTTTTTTATTTTTTTCGAAATTAGTTATTTTCACAATTGTTTATGTAATTTTTATCACAAGTTTAACTTCCGATAATTTCAATTTCCGTTCTTCGGTTGTTTTGCCGCCCTTCGGGGGTGTCGTTGGTATCTACCGGACGTGAAGAGCCATATCCTTTGGCTACCATTCTGGAGACTGAAATACCTTTTGATTTCAAATAATTCATTACGGCTTCGGCTCTTGCTTGTGAAAGTTTTTGATTGAGTTCTTCGGAACCTGTATTGTCCGTATGTCCTGATATTTCTATCTTCAAAGAAGGAACATCGTTCATCAGTTTTACCAATCTGTCCAACTCCGCATTCGATTCGGGGGTTAAGTCTGCTTTTCCTGTGGCAAAGAATATGTTACGCAGTTCTATTTTACTTCCTACTTTAATGTTTTTCAATTCTATGTCTTTATTTACCATATTAAAATCGGAATCGTCGGGAAGGTTGAAATTTTCGGAATGGAAAAGGTAACCATCTGCTTTTACGGAAATTCCGTAGTTTTTACCTGCAGGCAAAGACAAAAGAAACTTTCCGGTGGCAGAATTGGATTTAAATTTTGAAATCACTTCATTTTTAGTGTTATCTACAATTTCAATTTCGGCTTCTACGGGTTTTCGGGTAATGGCATCTATTACACGCCCTTTAAAAACGGTAAGACTGTTTTTTTCTACTTTAACGGGCTTTGCTACAATTTCATTTTTAATAGGTTGGGCTTTTGATGCAATGAGAAAATCTTCTGTATCTGTGATAAAAGGTTTGTCCGGTCCCCAAAAGGTTACTTTGTAAATATCCATGCCGCCCGCGCCTCCTTCCCGGTTAGATGCAATATAGGCAAATTTTCCGTTGGCTGTTGCGGCAAAAAACATATCGTCGTACGGGGTGTTGATGGGATAACCCAAGTTAATGGGTTCTGTCCATTGTTCAAGGTCGTTTTTATGAACTACAAAGATGTCGTATCCGCCCATAGAGTTGTGTCCTTGCGAGCTGAAATACATTGTTCTCCCATTGGGGTGAATATACACGGAACCTTCATGAAATTTGGTGTTAATGGTATGTCCGGCACTTACGCCGCGTCCCCATTTTCCTTCCGTTTGAGCCATTTTGCCACTAAAATCAATATTTTTATCTCCTCGTTTATCGGTTACGTAATAAATTTTGATGTCTAAAGGTTCATAGCAGGCATAAGAATTGTTTTGTTCTTTTGAAACTATGTAAGACATTTTTTCTTTGGGTTCGCTCCATGAAGTTCCTTTCAATTGACTTTCATATATTTTTGAAGCATTATCTTTTCCGACTTTCCACAAAAGCAACCGTTGGCCATCGTAGGAGAGGGCAGAGGCTACTTCGCTTTGAGGAGTATTGAGCGGTGCGCCGGCGTTTTTAGGAGCGCTCCAGTTTTTACCGTCAAATTCGGAAATATAAATGTCGCTGTCGTATTCTCCTAACTCATTAGGCGTATGGTTGTTTTTCCGATTGGAGGTAAACATTAATACTTCTCCGTCTGCCGACAAGCAAGGACTGTAGTCATCGGCAGGAGAGTTGATTGTTTTTACATTGTCTATCCATACTCTTTTTTTATCGGCAGTAAGCTCTTTGCCGCTTTTACATTCTTTTTTGTATTTAGAAGTTATTTTTTTATATTCTTCTACATATTTATTTTTAGCCGTATTTTCGAAAGTCTCGTATTCTTTTACGGCTTCATCAAATTTTTGGTCGAGCTGCAATACTTGTCCGTATAAAAAATGGAAAAACGGAGGTTGGTCTTCGTTAAGTTTTTTTGATTTTTCAATGTAGGGTTTAGCTTTATATTTTTCGTTTGTGTATAAATAGCAATTGGCAATGTTTCTGTTTATTTCAGAAGAATTAGGGTTAAATTCATTAAGTTCTAAATAGATTTGCAATGCTTCTTTGAATTTACTTCCGGGGTCGTGTACCAAAGCAATGGCTTCGTTGGCTTGGTCGAGCAAGAGGTCTGCTTTTTCTTTTTTCTCCATCAACGCTTTAAACTTATCTTTTTGGTCTTTAAAGTTAGAAGCTTTAAATTCTACATCTTGACCAAAAGAAAAAAGCGAACAACTGAAAACAAATAATGCAAAAAGTTTTTTCATTTTAATATTTTTAGAAACTGCAATTATTATTGAAATAGTCTTTACCTTGTACAGAGCCTAAATCCGCTGCTTTTTTCCAGTCTTCACAAGCTCCTTCTTCGTCGCGCATTCGTTCTTTTACAATTCCTCGGTTTACATAGGCGTTAGCATAATTATTATCTAAGCTGATAGCTTTGTTACAGTCATTTAAAGCAGCTTTGTAATCTTCTTTTTTAAAGTGTAATGAGGCTCTGTTGTTATATGCCGGTGCATAGGAAGAATTTAGTTTAATAGCATCGGTGAAATATTTTTCTGCTTGAGCTAAATCGCCTTTTTCCATGTATAAACTTCCTAAATTATTGTATGCGATGTAGAATTTATTATCGGTGGCAATGGCTTTTTTATATGCTGCAATGGCTCCGTTTATGTCACCCATTAGTTTTTTAGTACTTCCTATGTTGTTGTATATAAATGCCAACTTAGGTTCTAAGGCTGCTGCTTTTTGATAGTCTTTTATTGCCGAAGCATATTGCTTGGTTAAACGATAGCAACTTCCACGGTCGTTATATGCATAAGCCATGTTGGGGTCTTTTTCAATGGCTTGAGAATATTGTTTAATGGCATTTTCATAATCTTTCATTAAAAAATAAGCCACGCCGGCGTTGTAATATGCAAGTGCATTATTAGGATTTAGTTCGGCTGCTTTTTGATAATCTTTTACCGCTTCCGAAAGTTTGCCGGAATTTTGTTTGACATCTCCGCGTTTGAGATACGCTTCCGCGTAATCGTTTTTTAATTCAATTGCTTTGGTGAAATCTGCAATGGCATCATTATATTTTTTCAGTTCGCTTTCTACTACGGCTTTATTAAAATAAGCTTCGGCAAAGTTCGGATTGCCGGCTATGGCAGCTTCATAGCTCAAAATAGCTTCATTGAATTTTTTCTGTTTAAAAAATTCAATGCCTTTATTGTAGGCTTCCATTGCTTGGGCATTGGCTGCATTTTGTTCGTTGAGTTTTGCAATGGAATCTCTAAATTGAATTTCTTGCTCTGTAAGTCCCTCGGTGTTGTTTTGTGCTGAGAGCATGTGGAGTGCAAAAAATCCTAAGATAAAAAGCGTAATTTTTTTCATTTGCCTGATAATTTAATAACGGTGAATGCGAAAATAAAGGAAACCCTCTCAAAATAATTGAAAAGAAATCCACAAAATACTAACATTAGAGAAGGGGAGAGATATTACAAGACATCTTCCAGTTTAAAAGTATCTTTTAGTCGTACACCTTTTTCAGTGTGTTGCACCGTACAGCATTCATTTACAGGGTCGTGTTCTAAGAACAAAATGTATTCATTGTCGGCAGCTTCATTTAAGAATGCTGCTTTTTCATCAAGTGTAATTAAAGGGCGAACATCGTAAGCCATTACATAAGGTAGGGGAATATGACCGATAGAGGGGAGGAGATCTGCCATAAAAACGATGGTTTTGTCGTTGTAATGAATAATAGGAATCATCTGTTTTTCAGTATGTCCGTCCACAAAAAGGATATCTATTCCGGGAAAATGATTGAGTGTTCGGTTATTTTCAATATTTACAAACTTTAATTGCCCGCTTTCTTGCATAGGCAAAATATTTTCTTTAAGAAAAGATGCTTTTTCGCGAGCGTTGGGATATACAGCCCAATTCCAGTGTTTTTCATTGCTCCAAAAAGTAGCATTTTTAAATGCCGGCTCGTATCCGGTACGGTCATTATTCCATTGAATAGCTCCGCCGCAATGGTCAAAATGAAGATGTGTTAAAAAAACATCAGTAATGTCATCACGTGAAAAGCCGTGTTTAGCTAATGATTTATCGAGCGAATCATCTCCGTGAAGATAATAGTAACTAAAGAATTTTTCACTTTGTTTATTACCGATACCGCAATCAATTAAAATAAGTTTATCTCCGTCTTCAATAAGTAATGAACGCATTGCCCAAGTGCACAGGTTATTTTCATCGGCAGGATTGGTTTTTTGCCAAATAACTTTAGGCACCACGCCAAACATAGCGCCACCGTCTAATTTAAAATATCCGGTGTTTACAGTATATAGT
>CAZLMS010000133.1:0-5968 GCA_964560645.1 uncultured Flavobacteriales bacterium
AAATAACTGCCTACAGATGAACTTTCTATATTGGTCAACCCGGCATGAATAATCACATTATCTCCCAACACGGTATTCGGATAAAGTTTTACTCCCGAATGAATAACACAATTAC
The DNA here is from genome assembly GCA_964560645.1 of uncultured Flavobacteriales bacterium. Taxonomy (GTDB): domain Bacteria; phylum Bacteroidota; class Bacteroidia; order Flavobacteriales_G; family NORP312; genus CAZLMS01. The sequence goes on from CAZLMS010000133.1 coordinate 116, forward strand.
TACCGATGATAACATTTTTAGAGATATGCGCTCCCTCCTCAATAATGGTATTTTCTCCGATTTGATTATCGTGAAAATGATAATCAGACACTACATACTCGGGTTGATAAAAAAATCGAATCAATTTGTTAAAATCTCTGAAGGGATCTTCGGAAATAAGCAACGCCTTTCCTTCGGGCGGCTCTAATTCCCGGTTTATCAATACCACCGATGCTGCAGATTGTAATGCGTTTTGATAGTATTTGGGGTGATCGGTAAATACAATGTCGCCTTGCTCTGCCACATGAATTTCATTTAGCCCCTGCACCGGAAAATCTTTCTCTCCTACATATTTGCAATGTAATATGTCTGCAATTTCTTGAAGGGTATATGTACGAGGAAATTTCAATGCTTACTTTTTGGCTCTTTCCATATAATTTCCCGTACGGGTATCTATTTTGATTACATCTCCGGTATTGATAAACAAAGGTACTTTTACTTCGGCTCCTGTTTCTACGGTAGCCGGTTTTAAGGCATTGGTAGCCGTGTCGCCTTTTACTCCAGGTTCTGTATAAGTAACTTCCAGTTCTACGTTCAACGGTAATTCACAAGAAAGCGGAGTTTCTTCATCCGCGTGAAATAATATTTCACAGACTTCTCCTTCTTTCAAAAATTCGGGTGCAGAAATCAATTCTTTCGGAAGAAATATTTGTTCATAATTTTCGACGTTCATAAAATGATAGCCGCTGTCGTCATTGTATAAAAATTGATATTGGCGACGCTCAATTCTTACTTCTTCTACTTTTGTTCCACTTGGAAAAGTGTGTTCCAACACACGTCCCGTAGTTAAGCTTTTCAGCTTTGTTCGCACAAAAGCAGCTCCCTTTCCGGGTTTTACATGTAAAAATTCTACGATTTGCCAAAGGTCGTTGTTAAACTTAATACATAATCCGTTTCTAAAGTCTGCCGTTGTAGCCATAATATTTCTTTTTTGCGAAGATAAAACTTTTTAAACTACGGATTTTTAAACAAATTCCGCTAAAAAGACTATCCCGAAATATATGGTCTTCTTATTCCTACCAAATTCGTGTTCTCAGACTATCGGGCGTGTACATGGGATCGCCTTCTTTACAACCAAAATGCTCAAAAAATTCGGGTGTAAATGACAGCGTTCCTAAAACCCTGTATTTATTCGGGCTGTGAGGGTTTGTCATAACTTGCTGGCGCAATGCCTCTTCAGTATAATTAGATTTCCATACCTGACCAAAAGCAATAAAAAATCTTTGCTCAGGCGTATAACCGTACATTTCTTTTTTCTCTTTTCCTTTTTGAGAATTTTGAAACGCATGATAAGCAATTGCCAAACCGCCGATGTCTGCAATATTTTCACCCAAAGTAAGCTTACCGTTAATATGCAACCCGGGCAACGGCTCATATTTTTCATAATGTTTCACCACATAAGCGGCTTTTTCCATAAAGCGTTGGCGATCTTCAGGTGTCCACCATTCCCGCATATTTCCGTTCGCATCGAAACGGCTTCCCTGATCGTCAAAACCATGAGTCAATTCATGTCCGATAACTGCCCCGATTGTAGCATACAAAACAGGGTCTTCCGCTTGGGCATCCATGAAAGGCGGTTGCAGAATTCCTGCGGGAAACACTATTTCGTTCAACAACGGATGATAATATGCATTTACGGTTTGCGGGGACATCTCCCATTCGCTTCTGTCTATGGGTTTTCCTAATTTCTCTAAGTTTCTGTAAAACTCAAATTGTCTAACTCTCAACGCATTCTCCGCATAAGAATCTCTTGTTATTTCCAATTTGGAATAATCTTTCCACTTATCCGGATAGCCGATTTTTCTTCCGATAGATGATAATTTTTTCAATGCTTCCTTTTTGGTGGGTTCGCTCATCCAATCCAAAGATTCTATTCTTTCTTTAAACGCTGCAAAAAGGTTATCTACCATTTTGTTTAACCGCTTTTTGGCTTCTTCACTAAATGCCACTTTTACATATTCTTGCCCTACCAATTCTCCCAAACCTCGGTTAGTAGCTCTAAGCGCTCTTTTCCAAAGCGGGTCCATTTGCTTTTTTCCTCCTAACACAGTTCCATAAAATGCAAAATTTTCTTGCTCCAATTCACTGTTTAATGTAGCTGCTACGGTAGTTAAAAAATGCCAACGAAAATATTTTTTCCAGTCTTCCAAATCAATTTCGCCTATTAAAGAATTGAACTTTTGCATAAATGCAGGTTGGGTAACAATAACGGTATCCACAGAAACATTTAAGGCAGAAAAATATTTTTTCCAGTCAAAACCGGACGTAAGTTCTTGAAGTTGATTTACGGACATTTTGTTATATTGTTTGGCATAATCGCGTTGTTCCGTTCTGTTCATAGACGCTTCTGCCAACTGCGTTTCAATGTCCATTACTACCGATGCGTAATCGCCTTCAAATCCTGCTTTGTTGAGTAAATTATTCACATGTTGCTTATATAATTCTCTAATTTGTACACTCGCAGGGTCTTCATTAAAATAAAAATCCCGGTCGGGCAGTCCGAGTCCGCTTTGAGAAACATACGCCGCATATTGATCGCTTATTTTTAAGTCTTGCTCTACTCCAAAACTAAAAGGCACATGAATGGCATACGTATGCAGGTAAGCAATAAACTCGGGAAATTCTTCTACGGATTGAATGTTATCAATACGATCTAAATACGCTTTTACGGGAGATATTCCTTGTTCGTCTCTTTTTACGGAGTCCATTACCGATGCGTAAAAATCGCCTATTTTTTGGGTATTGCTTCCTTTGGGAGCATTTGTGTTTTGAGCTGCTTTTTCTAAAATTTCACGCAATATTTTTTCGTTTCTGTCGCGCACTTCGTTAAATGCCGTCCATCTTCCTTCGGTGGGAGGTACCGGATTGTTTTTCACCCATTTACCGCAAGAAAACGTATAAAAATCATTGCATGGAGCTACGGAGGTTTCCATGGCAGAAGTATCTACTGATTTGGAATAAGTTGCTGTAGAGGTTGGTTCTTCCGGTTTTTCTCCTCCGGTTTGACATCCGATAACCGCAGAGGAAACTATTACCATTAACAAAATTTTATTTTTCATTAGAAGGTGATTTTTGAGCGAAAATAACACTTCTCGCCAAAAGAAAAAAATTATTTTGTAAGAGGATATGAAAAATGATAATCGGACGGAAGATTAAAAATACCCGTACACCCTGGGCGATATCATTGCAGGTTTGGGTATTGTACCGAATTCAAAACTTATGAAAATTTCATGTGATCCGTAACTGTATTTTCTGATAGGTGTTAAAGACATGTCAAAAGAATATCCGGCTCTCAAGTTATTGTTGATATGATATTCTGCCAACAAAACCAACCGCTTGGAAGTGCTTGCCGAAAAGCCGAGCCACAATGTTTGTTTCAGCAAAAAGCTGCAATTTAAATCTACCACTCCCACGCCTCTGTTAGCCCGTGCCATAAAAGACGGACGTATTACCAAATCTTCATTTATCTCAAAAGCTCGACCTCCGGTAACAGTTAAATCTCTCACTATCCGCGAATAGTAATTTAACGTGTCGGACAACTGTACGTCTACTTTAGGGCTATTGATGTGTGCCAATGATACACCTAAAAAAGAAAGGCGGGTGCTGTAACGAATTCCAAAATCAAAATTTAAATTCCAATCATTTAAGTTTTGACCGTTGGGAGATTCTTCCAAATCATTTTGATAGTCTATTTTTTCCCATGCAAAACGGTAATTTTGAACCCCCGTTCGCAAACCAAATGCTAACCGGCCGGAACTCAACAATAAACGATATGCGTAGGTAGCGTTAATTTGCGTTTGTCCCACAGGTCCTATAGCATCGTTTATTACCGTAAATCCCAATCCTACTTTTCTGTTCCAAACAGGGGCGTGCATGGAAAGTGTTTGAGTGGTTGGCGCTCCTTTCATCCCTATCCATTGAGAACGATGCAAAGCAATTGCCTGAAACCTGTCTCTGCTTCCCGCATAAGCCGGATTGATTACCAGCGGATTAAAAAGATATAAATTGTAAATCGGGTCTTGTTGAGCCAAAGCACCCAAAGATGCTATTATCCATATACCAATAAATAAAAGTTTTTTCATAATATTCTGTTTATCTGGTTAATTGCACCCATCCTTTTTGGGGATCTATACCGGGTGCGGTAAAAACAAAAAAATAGGTTCCCGAAGGCAAAGATGCTCCCGTAGAAGAATTGCCTTCCCAAACCACATTTACATTATCATAATTCTCTCCCCTCCATACTTGTTGCTCCCAGCGGTTAAATATTGTTACGGAATTAACGGGATATTGTTCTATGCCTTCTATATACCACACGTCATTGATTCCGTCTCCGTTGGGGGTTATTCCCGTGTAGATATGCAGATTTACTTCGGGCAAATAAATGGTATCGGGCTGTTGAAAACCTTCTGTTAAATATCCGCCGGGAGTTTCTCTGGTTTCTATAAGCGGTTCTCCGAATGTACCAGTTACTTGAGTGCCAGAAGGGGTTTTAGCATCATTCCCGCCGGAAGAAATCACTTTTCTTTCAATGGTTTGAGATTGAACTGTAGCAGTTGTTATTACGGCAATAAAAAATAAAAGACAATATTTTTTCATTTTATCTGTTTTTAATCTGCTTTGGTTACAGTATAAATAATTCTAACTCCATGTAATAAAAGCTTGTTATCAGTTTGTATTGTTCCTACCCGTAAATAATATGCATATTGGTTATTATCTATTGTATTTGGGAAACTTACAAACGAAGTTATAGAAAATGGTTGAATAGCATATGTACCGGTTGTCGGTGTTACGGACCTATATGCAGTACTACCGTCGTTTAAGTTTTTTGCCCAAATCTGAACTGTAGAGAAATCGTAAACCGAATTGTCTTCTAATATAAAATCTACTTGTGTAATTTGAGCTCCATCCGGTAAATTAACAGGTGCCTCCAAATAAGCAGTTACCCCTATCACACCATTTGGAACATAGGCTGCCCCTGATACATAATTCACATCATATGAACTTCCCCTTTCTGAAGTAAAAGTATTGGCCGGTACGGAATAATACCGTGTTTTAGGGCTGCTGTATTTATAGTCATTTGTGCCCGGGATGATTACATTCCCGTTTACATCTAATTTTTCTGTCGGAGAAGTGGTGCCTATTCCTAAACTATCTGCTATATAAACATTTCCCAATTCAAAATATCCTGCCCAATTAGTGGTGCCTCCACTGGCAGCACCATATACTGCTCTATTTTCTCCTGCAGTACCAAGAGCTTGGCCTGCAACTCCGTAATTTATACCCGTAGCGCTTCCTGAAGCATCAAACCACCCACCTACATTATTACCCGAACCCCCACCGGAAGCGTTGGCATAAACTCCAAATTTTCCCAAGGAGGAACTTGTAGAGTTCACAAAATATCCTGCTCTTAATTCCGTAGAGGTGTTTACATGTAAAGGAAATGTAGGGTTTGCTGTTCCAATCCCCACTCTTCCCGAAAAATAATTATAGTCCTCACCGGTAACATACACTCCATATTTAACCGCTGCACCTGTTAAAGTAGCATACATAGCGTAAATAGGTCCCGAACCGGAATGAATTAAAGAATCATACGTTCCATAAAATTTATTAGAAGCCGGTCCTGTCTGTTCCATATAGTTATACGTCCCATACTTGTCACCTGTACCGCTATTATACATCTTATTATATACACCATACTGATCCCCCCCTGCGTTAGATATGTTTTTAGAATATATTCCGAAAGAAACTCCTGAACCGGCATTGTTTACAATATTAAACACCCCTGCAGTAGTATCGGTAGTGTTCCCGTTTATT
>CAZLMS010000134.1:0-5967 GCA_964560645.1 uncultured Flavobacteriales bacterium
GTATTATGCTTTCTTCCTTATCCGAATCAAGTACTTATGTAGATTTTAAGCAAGCATTTGCCAATCCCGGAAAAGAATATCATGTGGTAGGGAAATTAGATAAAAGCAAAGAAACTGTGTATAACCCTGAAACCAATCCTGATGAATTTCAGTTTTATTTGATAGACAACAACGGAGAATCCCGGAAAGTGATATTGAAAAAGAGTAAACCTCACGATTTTGAACGTTCCGAGCAAATTGTAATTATAGGAAAAGCAGAAGGCGAAAACTTTGTAGCCTCGAATATTCTATTAAAATGCCCGTCAAAATATACCGACGGACAAGATAAAATCTACGAAAAAACCGCCGAAAAATAAATGGAATACATAGGAGAACATTTATGGGCGGGACAGCTTGGCAATGTACTGGCAATTTTCTCGTTTTCTTTTGCATTACTGGCAACGTTTTCCTATTTTTCCGCCGAAAAATATCAAGATGATTCCTGGAAAAAACTCGGACGGTTAGCTTATGCTATTCACGCGTTTTCTGTGATAGGCGTAGCGGCAGTTTTGCTGGTAATGTTCATCAATCAATATTTTGAGTACCACTACATTTGGCATCACTCAAGTTCGCAAATGCCGTTGCGTTATGTATTTTCCGCTTTTTGGGAAGGGCAGGAGGGAAGTTTTATTTTATGGATGTTTTGGCAAGCTTTATTGGGTCTGATTTTGATGAAAACTTCCAAAGATTGGGAATCATCGGTTATGACTGTTTTTTCTTCCGTGCAGGTGTTTTTAGCTTCCATGATTTTAGGAATATATGTGTTTGATTACAAAATAGGTTCCAGTCCGTTTTTGGTTTTGTTGCGAGAACATCCGGATTTTGCCAATTTGCCTCTTTTCAAAATACCCGATTATGTTTCTAAAATTGACGGGCGAGGATTAAATCCCTTATTACAAAATTACTGGATGACCATTCATCCGCCTACGTTGTTTTTGGGATTTGCATCCACTTTAATACCTTTTTCTTATGCAGTAGCAGCCCTTTGGCGGCAAAAGTTTTTTGATTGGATAAAACCCGTTTTGCCATGGACATTTTTTTCCATAAGTATTCTGGGCTTGGGAATTTTAATGGGGGGCGCTTGGGCTTATGAAGCTCTAAGTTTCGGAGGCTTTTGGGCTTGGGACCCGGTGGAAAATGCTTCATTAGTGCCTTGGCTAACTTTAGTTGGAGCAGGACATCTTATGTTATTACAAAAAAGACAAAAGTCATCACCTGTATTTTTATACGTTCTCACTCTTTTAACTTTTCTTCTGGTCTTGTATTCTACTTTTTTAACTCGAAGTGGTGTTTTGGGCGAGTCGTCCGTGCATGCTTTTACGGACTTGGGAATGAGCGGTCAATTGCTTGTTTATCTGTTGTTTTATGTATTGCTTAGCATTGTCTTGATTGCCGTGAACTATAAAAAGATTCCTAAAAACAAAGAAGAAGAACATTTTTTATCTCGCGAGTTTTGGATGTTTATCGGAGCGTTGGTGCTTTTCGTATCTGCATTTCAAATTATTTTCACTACATCCATTCCTGTTATTAACAAAGTATTTGGAACAGATATGGCTCCGCCGGTGGACAGGGTGGAACATTACAATATTTGGCAAATCCCTTTTGCCGTGGTAGTATTGCTACTTATAGGGTTTACCCAATTTATGAAATATAAAAAAACAGATTCAAAATCTCTGGCCAAAGAAATATTACCGTCTTTGATAATCTCTTTAATCTTAACAATTGTTTTAATTATAGGATTTGCTTTTAACAATATCTTTTACATTGCTTTATTGTTTGCTTCCATATTCGGGTTAATTGCAAATACGGATTTTTTTGTCAGGAAATTTAAACTTCATTTGTTGAAAGGAAGTTCTGCAATTGCTCACATGGGTTTTTCTTTGCTTATTCTCGGAGCTTTGATTTCCACCTCAAAAAGCACGATTATATCGGGCAACACCTCCGGAGTAGATATTTCTTCATTGGGAGAAGATTTTCAAAACCGGGAAAATATTTTGCTTTTTAAAGGAGATACACTGCCAATGGGAGCATATAAAGTAAGTTATCGCAACAAACGAAAAGAAGGGGTTTATATTAAATATACCATTGAGTATTACACTAAAGATAACCACCCGGCATTTGTTTTAGAGCCTACTATTCAGGTGAATCCGCGTATGGGAAATGTGGCAGAGCCTGATACCAAGCATTTTTTGGACAAAGATATTTATACCCACATCACCTATGCAGACTTGGAGGTAGATGATGACACTTCGGGGTACACCGAACCGGAAAAGAAAAAAATCAATCTCGGAGATTCTATATTCAGCTCCAATGCTATTATTGTTTTTGATTCGCTCAGTAAAAATGTGGACAAAAAATCCCGGCATTTGCTTCCGGAAGATATTGCCGTGGAAGCCGTAATGTCGGTGTATGATGTGCAAGGAAACCGCTACGAAGCCCGTCCGCTTTTTGTAATTCACAACGAGTCTGCTTTTTCCTTTGCCGATGAAGTAGAAGAACTTGGAATTCGCTTGGAGCTGACTGATATTATTCCGGATGAAAATCTTTTTGAATTTGCTTTGAGCGAAAAGAAATCCAACAAACGCGATTTTGTTATTATGAAAGCAATTGTTTTTCCGTGGATAAATGTACTTTGGCTGGGAATTATCATAATGACTCTGGGAAGTTTATCGGCGGTAATCAATCGCATTCGGCATAAACGGGCTTCAGCATGAAAATTTCTTTCATAGGAGCAGGAAACGTAGCACATCATTTGGCTAAACGTTTTACATTAGCCGGACATGAAATATATCAGGTTTTATCCGCTTCTTCTTCCTCGTCGGTTCAGTTTTGTAAGGAGTTTGGCGGTAAAGCCATTCAAAATTTGGCACAGTTAAAAGAGTGCGATTTTTTATTGATATGTGTACCCGACCAAAAAATTGCGGAAGTAGCATCAGGCATTTCTCTACGAAATACTACAGTGTTGCACACATCAGGCACCGTTTCGATGTCGGTTTTTCAAAACATGCCGTATCCTTATGGTGTTTTTTATCCGCTTCAAACATTAAATAAAAACACCCTTCAGGAAGATATTACTATTCCCGTATGTGTAGAGGGAAAAAATCCCGAAATTGCACAAAAAATACATCATCTGGCTCAACAAATCTCCCCTCAGGTTGAACATGTCAATTCCGAGGAACGGCAAATATTGCATTTGGCGGCAGTATTTGCTAATAATTTCACCAATTATATGCTGAATACAGCTTATCAAATTGCCGGAGAGGAAAAAAAAGCTCTTTTAAAACCACTTATATTGCAAACGTTTACCAATGCATTAAAACACTCTCCGAAAGATGTTCAAACAGGTCCGGCGGTGCGTAAAGATTTTGAGACTATTGCTAAACATTGTGAACTTTTGGAAAAAAATAATCCCCGCTATCTTAAATTATATAATTTAGTAACGCAAACCATTGTAAAGGAATATGAATAACTATTTAGATATATTACCTCGTGTTAAAGCATTTATTTTTGATGTGGACGGAGTGCTTACGGATGGGGTGGTAACACTTATGCCTGACGGCGAACAGGTAAGACACATGAATATTAAAGACGGTTATGCATTGCAATTGGCAGTAAAAAAAGGATATAAAACAGGAATTATTAGCGGCGGAACTTCCGAACCAGCTAAAATACGATTACAAAAACTCGGAATAAAAGATTTGTATTTTGGCGTTTCCGATAAACTTGAAAAATTTGAAGAGTTTTGCATTATTCATGATTTATCACCTAAAGAAATTTTATACATGGGCGATGATATTCCCGATTACGAAGTAATGGCTCAATGCGGACTGCCTTGCTGTCCCGCTGATGCGGCATCCGAAATAAAAAAAATATCCTTGTATATAAGCGATAAGAAGGGTGGAGAGGGCTGCGTGCGTGATGTAATTGAAAAAGTAATGAAAGCACAAAACAATTGGTTCGATATTTCCCATTCGGAGGAGTTTGCTCAATTTAAATGGTAATGAATAAAATCATCGCTTTTTTAAGACTTATTCGCATACAGAATTTGCTGATATTGGCAGCGACGCAATACCTTTTACGTTACGCCATTTTTTTACCTATCCTCGACCGCCATCAATTGTTTTTACAGATGTCTGAAATACAATTTTTTTTGTTGGTTTTATCCACGGTGCTTATTGCGGGAGCAGGCTATGCCATCAATGATTATTTCGATATAAAAATAGACCGTGTCAATAAGCCGGATACCATTATTGTAGGACGTTTAATTAAGCGGAGAGTGGCAATGGGCGTACATTTTGTGCTTACTTCATTGGGAATTATGTTAGGGTTGTACGTATCTCAAGCTATCGGAAAAACTTATTTGGTAGGTATTCATGTGCTAAGTGCGGCAATTTTATGGTTTTATGCTTTTTATTTAAAGCGTACTTTTTTAATAGGAAATTTAGCCATTGCCCTGATGGCTGCCATGGTGCCTTATATCGTAGCCTTATATGAAATTCCGTTGTTGGAAAAAACATATAAAGAGTTTCATGCAGCTTTTGACGTGTTATATTTCTGGTCTTACGGATACGCCGTGTTTGCTTTTGTATTTACATTGGCAAGAGAAATAGTTAAAGACATGGCGGATGTGGAAGGCGATAAAGCTTTTAAATGTCGTACAATTCCTATTGTTTTGGGAATAGAAAAAACGAAATATATAGTGAATTTCATACATCTGATGGCTTTGTTTTTAGGATATTACTTGATAGAAAACACTTTTTTGAACGATAACACTACTTTTACGTTTTTTATTGTTTTTGTGGCAATTCCTTTAATATACATGATTTATAAAACCCATTTCGGAACAAACAGAACGGATTTTTTACAAGTGGCAAAACTCAACAAACTGGTATCCTTGGCAGGTATTATGTATATGTTGCTTGCAAGATATATGATATACAACGGACCTCTTTTTTAAAAAATGTTGCCCTTAAAATTACCATATCGAATTATACTCGGTTCGCAATCGCCGCGAAGGGTGGAGCTTTTAAAAATGATGGATGTAGAGTTTGATATTGTAGTTTCGGAAGCCGATGAGAACTATCCGTTCAATATATCTCCTTTTATAGTACCCGAATATTTAGCCAAGAAGAAAAATGAAGAGGTTTGGGATAAATTGGAACAAGAGGGGGCTAATTGTTTGGTAATCACCTGTGATACGATTGTTTTATTACCCGATACTTTAACTATTTTGGAAAAACCGCAAGATGAAAATCACGCATTTGAAATTATCAAGCAACTTTCGGGAAGGAAACACAATGTGATTTCCGGAGTGTGTGTAGCTACGCAAAAAGAAAATCTTGTTTTTTCGGATATTACGGAAGTTCAGTTTCGAGATCTTTCTCATGAAGAAATCCGCTATTATATTTCCCGGTATAAGCCTTTTGATAAAGCCGGTGCATACGGAGTGCAAGAATGGATAGGAGTGGTGGGCATAGAATCCGTAAACGGTTCTTTTTACAACGTAATGGGATTACCTACCGAAAAGCTGTATCAAGTGCTACGCAACGAGTTTTCTTTGAAGATGGTTTGAGAAAGTAGCCCACGTTGATGGATATATAAGTTTCTGTTTTTTTGTTTTCCGGTATCGAAATTTGGAAAAAAGGAAATCAATTTCTATTTTTGAGAAATAAAAATGCCCCGCAGATGGGCGAGGCGGCCAAATGTTTTCACAACGGAATAATCCTTATTGTGAATAGCTTTCAAATTGTTGAACAAAAATAATAAAAAAATTAAATTATGGATACAAAAACAATTTTGGGATTAGATTTAGGCACCAATTCTATAGGTTGGGCACTCATTAAACAAGATTTTGAAAGCAAACAAGGTGAAATTTTAAAAATGGGAGTCAGAGTTATCCCTATGGATCAAAAACAATTAACAGATTTT
>CAZLMS010000135.1:0-4122 GCA_964560645.1 uncultured Flavobacteriales bacterium
GAACAAGTGGCTGCCGGATATATCATTTACGGCTCTTCAACCATGTTGGTATATACCACGGGAAACGGAGTAAACGGTTTCACATTCGACCCTTCCATCGGAGTGTTTTGCCTGTCTCATCCGAACATGCAAATACCTGCCGACGGAAATATATATTCTATCAACGAAGGAAATTACAAACATTTTCCCGAAGGAATTAAACAATACATTAAATATTGCCAAGAAATAGATAAACCTACCAACCGTCCCTATACCGCACGCTACATAGGTTCATTAGTAGCAGATTTTCACAGAAACTTAATCAAAGGAGGCGTATATCTTTATCCTCAAACTCAAAAAGCGCCCAACGGCAAGCTGCGATTGTTGTATGAAGCCAATCCGTTGGCATTTATTGTGGAACAAGCAGGCGGAAAAGCCAGCGATGGAAAAAGGAGAATAATGGAAATTCAACCCGAAGAACTTCATCAGCGCACCCCTCTAATTATAGGTTCCAAAAACATGGTAGAAAAAGTAGAAGAGTTTATTCGTCAATACGATATTGTTACCACTTAATTGAAAAGATGTCTGTTGAAGAGATTGTTCGGATTTTTTCCAATCATCCGTTAGCGAAACAAATAAATGAAGCTTATCAACATCAGCGACTTTATTTAAAAGGATTAAAAGGTTCTGCAACCGCATTTTGGGCAGCCGCAGTAATTAAAAACCACCGGAACAGCCATTTATTTCTTCTTAACGATAAAGAAGATGCAGCATATCTCTATAATGATTTGCAAAGCCTGCTGGGAACAGACAAAGTTTTGTATTTTCCCTCGGCATACAGACATCCTTATCAGGAAGAAAAAACCGACAATGCTAATGTATTATTGAGAGCCGAGGTGCTGAATAAGATTAGCAAGAATGAAAAAAGCATTGTGGTAACTTATGCCGAGGCGGTTTCCGAACTGGTGGTAACCAAAAAGAATCTCAAAAAAAACACTCTCCAAATTCATGTAGGAGACTGTATTTCCATTGATTTTATCAATGAAGTATTATTTGATTATGAGTTTGAGCGGGTAGATTTTGTATATGAACCTGGGCAGTTTTCCGTACGGGGAGGAATTGTGGACATTTTCTCTTTTTCCAACGAGTATCCTTATCGAATTGAGTTTTTTGGAGATGAGGTAGAGTCTGTGCGAACCTTCGATCCCGAAACACAATTGTCGGTAGCCACTTACAAAAAAGCCAATATTATTCCGAATATTCAGTCTAAACTTATCAAAGAAAGCAGAGAATCATTTTTGGAATTTTTACCTCCATCCGTTACTCTCTGGATACAAGATGCCAATCTTTCGGAAGAAATACTCCGTACACAATTTGAAAAAGTAATTAAAGCTTATGACCGTTTATCTGAAGCGTCTTTGCATCTGAAGCCCGAAGAATTATATCTTTCGCCCGGCAATTTCCAACAACTTCTCAAAGAGTTTTATACTATAGAATGGCATGCAGATTCCGGGCTTTCAGAAAAAACTTTGGTGTTTAACGAACTTCCGCAACCGCACTTTCACAAAAATTTTGAACTGTTAATAGAACACCTTAAAGAAAACACTCAAAAAGGATATAAAAATTTTATCTTTTTTAACAATACCAAGCAAATAGAGCGAATTAACCAAATATTTGAAGATTTGCAGGCAGATGTCGAGTTTACCCCTGTGCCGAAAGCTCTGCATGAAGGGTTTATCGAAAAAGACGTAAAAGCTGCTTTTTACACCGACCATCAGATATTCGAACGTTACCACCGCTTTCGTCTGAAAGAAGGTTTTAAAAAGAATGAACAAGCACTTACCATTAAAGAACTTACGCAATTGCAGCCCGGCGATTATGTGGTACACATAGACCATGGTGTGGGACAGTTTGACGGATTGGAAACAATTGAGGTAAACGGCAAAAAGCAAGAAGCAGTACGTATTTTATACAAAGACGGCGATTTATTGTATGTAAGCGTAAATTCATTACACAGGATTTCCAAATATTCAAGTAAAGAAGGACACGAACCGTCTTTGCATAAACTTGGCGGAAAAGCATGGCAAACACTTAAAAAGAAAACCAAAAAACGGGTAAAAGAAATAGCGTTTGATTTAATCAAACTTTATGCGGAAAGAAAAGCGGCAAAAGGGTTTCAATTTTCTCCCGATACTTATCTGCAAACCGAGTTGGAAGCTTCTTTCATATATGAAGACACGCCCGACCAAATGAAAGCCACCGAAGATGTAAAAAAAGACATGGAAGCACCCTATCCGATGGATAGACTTATTTGTGGCGATGTGGGGTTCGGCAAAACCGAAATTGCTATCAGGGCGGCTTTTAAGGCAGTGGCAGATAACAAACAAGTGGTGGTTTTAGTACCTACTACCATTTTAGCTCTGCAGCACTATAAAACATTTTCCGAAAGATTGAAAAACTTTCCTTGTACCATAGATTATATCAATCGTTTCAAATCATCCAAACAACAAAAAGAAACACTTAAGAAACTGGCAGAAGGAAAGATAGATATTATTATAGGTACTCACCGGTTATTGGGTAAAGACGTAAAATTTAAAGATTTAGGACTTTTAATTATCGACGAAGAACAAAAGTTCGGAGTGTCTGCCAAAGACAAACTCAAAACCATAAAAGTAAATGTAGATACACTTACATTAACCGCTACACCTATTCCGAGAACCCTGCAATTTTCTTTAATGGGCGCTCGCGATATGTCTATTATTAAAACACCTCCTCCCAATCGTTTTCCGGTTCAAACGGAAATACACGGTTTAAACGAAACCGTTATCAGAGACGCCATCAATTATGAACTGTCGAGGGGAGGACAAGTGTTTTTTGTGCATAATCGCATACAAAACATAGGAGAAGTAGCGGCAATGATAAAGCGTTTGGTTCCCGATGCCAAAGTAGAAGTGGCTCACGGACAAATGCCGGGCGAAAAGTTGGAAGAAATTATGATGGCTTTTATGGAACATGAATTTGATGTGTTGGTTTCTACTACAATTATTGAATCAGGATTGGATATACCCAATGCCAATACCATTATTATTAACCGGGCGCATACTTTCGGATTAAGTGATTTGCATCAGATGAGAGGAAGAGTGGGGAGGTCTAACCGCAAAGCATTTTGCTATCTGCTTTCTCCGCCGTTGTCTTCGCTTCCGTCCGATGCAAGAAAGCGTTTGCGGGCTTTGGAGCAATTTTCCGACTTGGGAAGCGGCTTTAATATTGCCATGCGCGATTTGGATATTCGCGGAGCAGGAGATTTGTTAGGGGCTGAACAAAGCGGCTTTATCAATGAAATTGGGATGGAAACGTTCCAAAAAATATTGGACGAAACCATTCAAGAGCTAAAAGAAAACGAATTCAAAGATTTGTTTAAAGAAGAAAATCAAAGTAAAAAAGTTTTTGTAACCGAATGTGTATTAGACACCGACGAAGAATTGCTCATTCCAAACGATTATATAAACAATGTAGCGGAAAGGTTAACTGTTTATAAAGCACTCGACGAACTGCAAACCGATGAAGAAATTGAAAATTACATCGCTCAATTAACAGATAGATTTGGACCTGTACCTTTTTCATTGCAAAACTTTATTACAGGATTGAAATTACGCAACAGAGCCAAAAAATTAGGATTTGAAAAAATAGTATTCAAGTCCGAAAAGCTGCTTTTGTATTTTGTTTCTGATAGTCAATCTCCTTATTATCAATCCGAAACATTCGGAAAACTGATTCAATATATTTCTTCCCGTACCGATATTGAGCTGAAGCAAAAAGGAGAAAAGTTGTATTTGCTGAAAAATAAAGTTTCCAATCTTCACGAGGCAAAAGAACTAATAGAAGAGTTTAGTAAGCATCTGTTATTTCAAGCCGAAGCTACGGAAAGCTCTTAATCTTTTACAATCAATTTTTTGCTGTAAAGAATATTTTCGGAAGAGCCGGTTACCAGATATATTCCGGGAGCTAAATGCTTTTCCGGGTCAATTACTTCTATTTGATTGTCGGAATTTGTAACTATGACTTTGGCATAATATTCGGCTCCTTTTAAGTCCCTTACAACCACTAAAACTTCTTTATTTTTTATTTTTTTATTTTTCAAAT
>CAZLMS010000135.1:4132-5941 GCA_964560645.1 uncultured Flavobacteriales bacterium
CTGTTAGAGTGTCATTATTTTTATCAATTATTTCTACGGGAACAATATTGAAATAAGTCTCTTTTCCGTCAAAATCCACTTGTTTCAAACGGTAGTATGAAATCCCATGATAGGGAGCATAATCTTTTTCAAAGTATGAAATGGGCTTATTGCTATAACCGGCACCGGGAGTTCTAATTACTTCTTCCCAGTTTTTACCGTCTTTGCTTCTTTCAATTACAAAATAATGGTTATTAATTTCTGTGGCAGTTTCCCATTGAATATCCACTGTTAATTCATTTGCAATGGCACTAAAGCTTATTAGCTCTATGGGTAGAGGATTAACTGACGGGTTAGTTGTTCCTGAACCAAAAGTAATGGGACTAAAATAATAAACAGCTTTTGAGGTGGTAATGGTTCCGGCTACACCGGGCCCGATACCTCCGGTAGTTCCGCCGTTTCCAAAATATTTCCATTCT
Source organism: uncultured Flavobacteriales bacterium (assembly GCA_964560645.1). Lineage (GTDB taxonomy): Bacteria > Bacteroidota > Bacteroidia > Flavobacteriales_G > NORP312 > CAZLMS01. The sequence goes on from CAZLMS010000135.1 coordinate 4,591, forward strand.
TTGTATGCTCCCGAAACAGAGTCTTTTACTACTATTAAATCGGTTAGGTCGTTGATGCCGCTTCTGGCAGCATCTTCCCAATATAAAGTTACATATACAGAGTCTGCATATCCAGTAGCTCTTGTTAAGTCCCAATACTCGGCAGGGCTTATTTTTTTTATGGCTAAATCATGCACGGTGGTATCAAACCCGGCATCATGAGCACAGGCATAATTGTATTCTGCATCAAAATAAATACCGACGTTTTGTGGAGTAGATATACCTAAGCGGGCATAAATGGTATCTGTTCCCGAAACTTGTCCTATAGGATATACAAATGGAATAAGAGTTCCGAAATTTTTTCGCATTTTTCCGTCCACAAAACTTAATTTGCTGCCACCGGTGTATGAGGCATTGCTGTTGAGTATTACATAGTCGTTGTTAGTACGGCTGTCAATTACTCCCGATGTAAGCGTAAGCACATTGTCTATGAGCATGTCTGTAGCGGTAGATAAGATTACTTTACCGGCTGATTTGTTGATTTCTGCATCGTAAAAAGTCTCGTCGTTGGCATTTATTAAGTTTTGGTCGATAGAACCGTTAAAAGTTACTTTATTAGTGTTTTCTATAAATGTTCCCGAAGAGTTTATCCAATCGCCGCCTACATTAATATTTGGCGGTTCGTTTTGATTCATGGTGGCTCCTACATCAATTTTGAGGTGATGGAATTGCCAATTCCCGTCTACGCCCATTAAGGTTCTGGTGTTTTGAAAAATAACAGTATCGGCAGAAGATGTAAAAGTTGCCCCGTTTTTAATTATCCACTGTTCGTTGTTCTGAAAATAAATAGTTCCTGTTCCGCTTTGGGTAAATAAATCTACAGGGGAATTCATATTCATTCGAGCTTTAAAATATAAGTTACCTCCACTGCAATTGATGTATACCGGAGCATCCTTTCCTCCGCTTTTTTGAAACTGATCATCGCCCACATTATCTGTTAATATTACGGTGCCGCCGCTTACATTTATTACAGGATAGGAGGCGTAAGTCCCGTTACCCTTTTCTTTAAATGTAGTAAATCCAAAATTGGTAAAGTTTCCTCCACTGATAGAAACCATGGCTGTATCGTTCTTGTCACCATCTATTTCCAGTTCTTTAGGATTGGCTCCGGCGTTGATTACTACATTGCCGGCAGATTGATAAAAATATGCACCATAGGGTATACCGCTTGGGAGTGTTTTACCTTTTACTTTTAGTTTTCCCTTTCCGTCACCATCAACATTTACAGTAATGGAAGATGCCCCGCTACTTTCATCCACAAAAAACTTGCTGCCTTCTTCTATACTTATATCTCTTTCACATTCTATTATTC
>CAZLMS010000136.1:0-5935 GCA_964560645.1 uncultured Flavobacteriales bacterium
TAGAATATATGGTAAAAACTTTTCAAGAATTAGTAAAATCATTAGACCGGATACGATAATAATATACTATTGTCGTTAAACCTTCGTTGTTAGTTCGCTTGAGAAAAACATTATCCATACTAATTCTTGTTGCACTGTTTTCGTGCAAAAAAGACTTGCCTTTTTACGACAATAGTGATGTTCAACTAATTTTTTCGGAAGATACGGTTATTTTCGACACGGTTTTTACCACTGTCGGTTCGGTTACAAAACTGTTTAAAGTAAAAAATCCTTATTCTCAACCCGTTCTTATCAATCGAATATACATAGCCGGCGGAAAGGATTCCGATTTCCGCATCAATGTGGACGGAGCATCGGGAAATTATCACGAAGATGTCGAAATTAGAGCTAAAGACAGCATATATGTATTTGTAGAAGTTACCGTTGATCCCAACAATCAAACCAACCCGATGATTATTACCGACTCCGTGATTTTTGAAATTAACGGAAAAATGTTTGACGTGGATTTGGTAGCATGGGGGCAAGATGCTTATTTTTATCCGCTTACTGTCTTTGAAGCCGGAAACAGCTATACACTCGCCAACGATAAACCTCATGTATTCTACGGATGGGCAGTGGTAGATTCGTCGGCATGTCTTATTTTACAAGAAGGTACACGCTTACATTTTCATAAGGGTTCGGGAATTTTGGTGTATAAAGACGCTTGTATAAAAAGTTTAGGAACGGTAGAAAATCCGGTAATTATTCAAGGCGACAGGCTGGAATATGATTATTACGACGTGCCTAATCAATGGGAACGTATATGGCTTTCGGCTACCAGCAGAGACAATGTTTTTCAAAATACGATTATTAAAAATGCCAACGTAGGCATACAAGTGGATTCCGTAGGAACTACACAAGAAGGATTACCCACCCTCACTTTAATCAACACTAAAATTGAAAATATGAGTGGTGTAGGATTATTAGCTCAAGGCTCCGAAGTAGTTGCCGTAAATTCGGTGTTTGCCAATTGCGGCTTGTATTGTGCAGCATTAATATACGGAGGAAGCTATGAATTTATTCATTGTACATTTGCTAATTATTGGTCGCATTCGGCGAGAGACAACGGGCTACTGCTACTTAATAACTATTATGAATCTGTCAATAAACAAATTGTAGTACGCGACTTAACAAAAGCAGATTTTAAAAATTGCATTGTTTACGGTAATAAAGATGAAGAAATTGAATTAGACAAGGATGCTTCCGGAACTTTTAACTATCTGTTTTCTTATTGTTTGCTGAAAACTCAACAAAACACCTCTTCCGCCAATTTTAATAATATTACCGCCAACCCTTCACAGGTAACTGTTGACGGCAATTCTCACGACCCTGTTTTTCAAGATTACAAAAACTACAATTATCAACTCTTCGACCAAAGTGCCGCTCTAAATAAAGGTAATGCATCCTATACCAATTTATTGCTCAACTATACTTCTTCTACAAACGACATAAAAGACAACCCGCGCAGCGATGGTGCACCTGATTTAGGCGCTTATGAATATATTCCGTAAATCCGTTTAATTTACCGCTGAAAATTATTTTTTGGCAATCTGAAATAGGATTGTAATTTTGCCGGAAAATTTAACCCATCATGAAAAAATTTATTGGAAATGTAATGGCAAGCATCATCGGTTTCTTTATTGCCATGTTTATTGTGTTCTTCGTTATGCTGGGAATAATCGGCGCTATTGCCGACGGATTAGAAGACCGGGACGATAAAGTTAAAATAAAAGACAACTCGATTTTGGAACTCAAATTAAATTATCCTATTATAGACCGCACCATAAAAAATCCTTTTAAAGATATAGACTTTACTTCGTTTGAGTCAAAGAAAAAACTTGGCTTAAATGATATAATCAAAGCCATTGAAAACGCCAAAAACGACGAAAAAATAAAAGGAATATATCTCAATGTAAGCTCTCTCCAAGCCGGACTGGCTGCCATCGAAGAAATCAGAAATGCATTGGAAGATTTCAAAAAAAGTGGAAAATGGATTGTGGCTTATTCCGAAAATTACTCGCAAATGGCTTATTATCTGGCAAGTGTAGCAGATGAACTTTATGTTTATCCTGAAGGTGGTATCTCCTTTCTCGGATTGCGAACCGAATTGGCTTTTTTCAAAGGGTTGCTCGACAAGCTTGATGTGGAAGTTCAGGTAATTCGAGGCAGAAACAATAAATTTAAAAGTGCCGTAGAGCCTTTTATGTACGAACACATGAGCGATGCCAATCGCGAACAAATTACCCGTTTTCAGCAATCAATGTGGAAACATATTCTCGGTAAAATCAGCGAATCGAGAAATATACCGGTAGAACGTCTGAATCTTATCGCCGACAGTATCCTTATTCAAAACGGATATGATGCCGTAAACATCAAAATGGCCGATAAAGTAATGTATCAAGATGAAGTTACAGAGCTGTTAAAATATAAAGTGGGAGTAAAAGATGATAAAAAACTTCATTTTGTTTCACTTGGAAAATATGCCAAGTCCGTTAAAAAACCAAGAAAACGAAAACAACCGAAAATTGCCGTAATATATGCGTTAGGAAGCATTGAAAGCGGTGAAGGCGACGAGGAAACCATCGGCTCCGACCGAATTGCAGCAGCCATACGAAAAGCTCGTAAAGATTCTACCGTAAAAGCCGTGGTTATGCGAGTAAACTCTCCCGGCGGAAGTGCTTTGGCTTCCGATGTTATTTGGCGCGAAGTGGTTCTTTGCAAAAAAGAAAAACCTTTTATTGTGTCTATGGGAGATGTAGCTGCCAGTGGAGGTTATTATATTTCTTGTGCCGCCGATAAAATATTTGCCGACCCAACCACCGTTACAGGTTCCATAGGTGTTTTCGGCTTAATTCCCAACACTCAAAATTTCTTTAAAAACAAATTAGGCGTAAACTTTGATAGAGTTACCACCAATGCGCATTCGGACATGATGACTATTTTCCGTCCGCTTGACAATTTTGAGAAACGAAAAATTCAAATGAGTGTAGAAAATGTATATAACACCTTTTTAACAAGAGTGGCAGAAGGTCGGGGAATGACAAAAGAAGAAGTGGACAATATCGGACAAGGTCGTGTATGGAGCGGTATTGACGCGAAAGAAATCGGATTGATTGACGATTTCGGTTCATTAAACGACGCTATTGCCTATGCTGCCGAAAAAGCGGAACTGGAAGATTTTAAAATTTATGAACTTCCCAAACAAGAAGACCCGTTTGAAAAATTCTTAAAAGACCTGACCGAAGATTTGGAAGCTGTGGTTTATTCTTCCGTAATTGGCAAAGAAAATTGGAACACTATAAAAAGTATTGAAAATCTGAAAGAAAAAGACAGAATTCAAGCGCGATTACCTTTCGGCTTTGCCGTAAAATACTAATGAAGAAATTTCTTTTTATTGTAAATCCGATTGCGGGCGGCGGCAAGGGACTTGCCGCCGCCACACGGGTTTCTTCCGTTATCGGAAAAAATTATTGTGAAATTATCTCCACAAAAAAACAAGGCGATGCTACAAAAATAGCACGGCAACACGCTGCTCATTTTGAAAACGTTATAGCTGTCGGAGGCGACGGAACGCTCAATGAAGTGGCTCAAGGTATTCTCCATGAAAATGTGAAATTAGGCATTTTGCCTGCCGGCTCAGGAAATGCTTTAGCTCTATCACTAAAATATCCCACATCTTTGGATGAAATCGCTCAAGTTTTTCTTTCCCAAAAGACTAAATTGATAGATGTGGGTAAAGTTAATTCTCACATTTTTCTCAATACTTTCGGCATTGGATTTGACGCACATGTAGCAAATATTTTCCAAAAAAGCAAAAGAGGTTTGTGGTCTTACATTCAAATTGCGCTTAAAGAAATGCCTTTTTACAAATCTTTCCCTATTATCATAAACGATGAGAAATACCAAGCTGTTTTGGTAAACGTAACCAACTCCGGGCAATTCGGAAATAATTTCTACATCTCCAAATCTTCCAAAATAGACGACGGAATATTGGAACTTTGCATCATTCAAAAATTTTCTGTGCCGGACATTGCTCTCCATGGTTTTTCTTTTCTCCAAAAAGGCATTCAATCATCTTCGCAAGCCATTAATAAACGCGGAACACGTTTTTTAATAAAATCACCTGCCCTACTGCCTGCCCATTGCGACGGAGAACCTTTTAAAGATAAACACTTTGAAATTAATGTTTTACCAAAATCACTCCAAATATTAATTCCTTAGAGCGTTTGCAATATCACAGAGTTGTCAGATACTTTTAACAAATGTTTTTTTCCTAAAATCAATGCCCTGTTATCTGTAATATGTCCCGCCGGAAAATTAAATACTACAGGATAATCAAACTCCGACACATATTCCAAAATAATCTCTTCGGCTGTTTTCCCAAAAGGAATTTCATTGTCATTCATATCGGTCATCCCTCCTACTATCAAACCTTTCAATTTTTGTAACTTTCCGGAATAATACAAAGCCGCCATCATTCTGTCCACATGATAAAGGTATTCATCCAAATCTTCGATAAACAAAATTTTGTTTTCTGTAGAAATATCAAACTTGGTTCCCAATAAACTGTATATGATAGACAAATTTCCGCCCGTTAATTCTCCTTCACATATTCCGCTTCTGTTTTTTGTGTCCGGTAATATTTCATATTGGTATTGCCCTGAAAAAAACGCTTGAAAAAGCGAGTTTAACGCACCGGAAGTATTTCCTGAATAATTCACCGGCATTGTTGCATGTAAAGATGCTATACCTAAATTATTCAAACAGTTGTGAAGCACCGTTACATCGCTGTATCCTACCAACCATTTAGGTTGTTTTTTTAAAGATTCTAAAGAAACTTTATTCATCAATTTAATTGTCCCATAACCACCTCTTGCACAAAATATGGCTTTCACATTAGGGTTTTCAACGGCTTCTTGTAAATCTTCTGCCCGCTGCCTGTCGGTTCCTGCAAATTGATGATGTTCAGAAAACAAATTTTTTCCGAATTCTACTTTTAATCCTTTGCTTTCGAGCAATTTTCGAGCATCATATATTACTTCCTTCTCTATTTTACGTGCAGTAGAAATAATTTTTACGGTATCTCCTTTTTCAAGTAACGGCGGAATTATCATACTTTTGCGACTTAATAATTATGCAATAATAAAATAATAATGAACAAGAAAAAACGATACACCGTTACGGCAGCACTTCCATACGCCAACGGACCTATTCATATAGGACATTTGGCGGGGGCTTACTTGCCTGCCGATATTTTTTTCCGTTTTTTAAAAATGAACGAACATGAAGCTGTTTTTGTGTGCGGCTCGGACGAGCACGGAGCCGCTATCACTTTAAGAGCCAAAAAAGAAGGTGTGTCACCTCAAGAAATTGTAGATAAATATCATAAAATCAATAAAGAAACTTTTGAAAAATTCGGAATTGATTTTTCCGTTTATCATCGCACTTCTTCTAAACTACATCATCAAACCGCTCAGGAATTTTTTCTCGCTTTATACAAAAAAGGGGCTTTTGAAAAGAAAACTACCCGGCAATTTTACGACGAAGAACATCAACAATTTTTAGCCGACAGATATATTACGGGAACTTGCCCGAAATGCGGCTACGAAAATGCTTACGGCGACCAATGTGAAAAATGCGGAACGGGACTTTCGCCCGAAGAACTCATAAACCCAAAATCTACCTTAAGCGGGAAAACACCCGTTTTAAAAGAAACCTCTCATTATTACCTCCCCATGCAAAAGCATGAAAAATGGTTGAAAGAATGGATTGAAAAAGGCATACTCGACGGCAAAATTCATCACGACCCTCAAAAATGGCGGAAGCACGTGTTAGGACAATGTAAATCGTGGTTAGATGCCGGTCTTAAACCACGGGCTATGACCCGCGATTTGGA